>JAGHCF010000010.1:0-2749 GCA_021160605.1 Nanobdellota archaeon
CTTTAAACCTCCTACTCCGACATCCACGAACCCTCCTGGCATGGTCCTCCTCAAGGACTGTTCTAATCCCCCCAACATGACCTTTTGGTGGGCGTTCACGTGGGTCCACAGGAAGAAGGTCTCCCACCTTGAGGCGTTCGGAAAGTACGCGATCGCATCGGTGAACTCAAAAGGTATGTGATGTCCCTGCCTCCTCAAGGACTCGAGGAACTTCTCAGGCCTCCCTCTATATCTCTCCCTCATCTTGTTCAACTTACCCTGCTCCTCCGGGATGAGGGATGGAACGTCCGCCTTTTCTCCTTCGAAGATAGCTATCCAGTTTAATGGGTTAGGGTCCCACCTATTGGAAGTGGCTATGGCGAAAGCGGCGCCTAGGACTCTTCCTTTCCCTTTCACCAGGGCTACCTTATCGTTGTAGAACTTCACAACTACCATGAAGTAGTAGTCTTCTCCCTAATTTTAAAGTTTAATGTTCTGCTTCTTATATTTCTGAGTAGCGTTCACCCCTCCTTCCTAATCTCCCTGAAACCCACGTACTTGGTGAGGGCTTTAGGTAATTTGATCGCCTGTCTCTTTGGATCGTAGTTATTCACCAACATGGCGAGGAGCGTCCTCTGAGTGGCACATCCGTCCCGTATAAGTTGGCCACGAACTCCCTCCTCCCCTTTCTATCCACCTTGGTGTTTATCTTTTCCGAGACCCAACATCCCATGGTGGCATAACTCCCCAACTCTCTATATTTCCCCTGTCTTGGAAACCACCCTTCTATGTCGTACTGAATCAATGCCCTTTTATCCATGTCTCCAGAAGGAAGGATCACGACGCGATATGGGATCCCGAGACCCTGCATGAACTCTTCTACCACCCCCACCATGAACTCCAACTCCTCTCTGTCCTCCTCTAATGTGGTGATGGAGTGGAGTTCTACTTTGTGAAATTGATGAGTTCTGAAGATCCCCTTTGTATCCTTCCCGTGGGCTCCTGCTTCCCTCCTGAAGGCGGGGCTCCACGCCACTATCCTCAGGGGCAGTTCTCTTTCCCTCAAAGTGCAGTCCTTGTAGAGGGCACAGATGGGATGTTCGGACGAAGGTATGAGGATGAGGTCATCCTCCTTGGTTGAGTACAACGCATCGATGAATGTGTCCATATGAGCTATCCTTTCTTCTACTTTCCTCCTCATCATGTAGGGAGTGATCAAGACGTTGTTGAACCCTTTTTTACGGAAGAAGTCCATGGCATATAGAGAGAGGGCTAAGTCTAGGAACACGAGTTCTCCCTTTTCGAAATAGAACCTGGAACCAGCTATCTCGCTCGCTTTTTCCATCTCCACCAAGTTGAACTCCCTCACGAGATCGTAGTGGTGGAGTGGCTCCCAGTCGATCAACTCGTATTTCACCTTCCCTTTCGTTTGCCTCTCGAACTCCTTCAGGTGTTCTTCCCAGACCTTTGGCCTTCCCCAGTACCTCACGGGCTCGCTGTAGCTCTCATCTGACCCTATTGGGACCCTTTCGTCTAACCAATTTGGTAAGAGTTTTAGGCACTTCCACATTTCCTTTTCCATCTTCTTTACCTTCTCGTTCAACCTCTCGATTTCGGAGCTTACCTTCTTGCTTTTCGTGAGGAGTCCTCTTTCCCCTTTAGCGATCTTCCTAGACAGCTCATTCTTTCTCTTCCTCAACTCGTTCAATTTCTTCAGGTCCTCCCTCCAAGAGTCGTCTAACTCCTTTAGCTTCTTTAAGGTCGAGAGGTATTCCGGGAGATACCTCCTTTTCAGCACCCTTTCATACTCTTCGTAGTTTGCCCTAATTTCTTTCAAGGTCACCACGGAAACCACCTCCCAGAACTAGGTCGAACTTCAGAACGTCAGGAAAAGACACCACCCATACGGTAGCTTTTGGGTCCAAAACTTATAAAGGTTTTGTTTGAAACTTTGACAAATTCATTGGTAATCTGTCGGAGATTATATAAAAAAATTAAACATTGCAACGGAGATAATAACCTGAGGAGATGAAGCACAGGTATTTTGATGTAATCTTTAACGGGATCCTCGACGAGAAACTATGTTTTGAATTATTACGCTGTCAAGGCAGGATTATCCTCCGACTATAAGAGGGGGCTTCAAATTCTCCATTATGTGGACAAAGAAAAACTCGATAGAGTAAAAGTGAGAAGCCTAAAAATTAAACCGCTCTCGTTAAGCTCTCTACTGATTTATGCTACTGTCAATGACTTTAGCAGTTTAATAATCAACAGACACGATAATATCATTTACCGAGGCAAGCCTCTTTCCTTGGAGGAAGTATTAAGTAAGGCTAGTAAGGAAGAGTTTGCTAGCCCTTATGAGGAATTGTTAAGAGGATTGGCCTATAGGGAAGTTTTTGACAGTCTAGAGGAAGTCCTTAACTTTGAGGGGATACTCAAGTTAGTTGAAGACGGCGTAAAGCTTAATCTTTCTCTGGCAACACAAAACTTGCGCAGTGGTGGGGCGTTTGAAATAGTTGAGTCTTCTGTTCAAAATTATTTAGCAACCCTAACTGGTGTAATCTGCGACGGTGCTAAATTCTCGTGTGCTTTGAAGCTTGCCTCTGCCTCGAAAGCAGCAATTCAAGCAGCTTATCTTGCAAACAAAGGCATTAGAGTTCCTTTTGAAGAGGGCATCTTAGGCGAAACTGTGAAAGAAACGATGTCTAATGTTGGAGGGTTTATGAGAAAAGTGGAATTCGTCAACGAATACGTGGTCTCCTTAATA
>JAGHCF010000016.1:0-2719 GCA_021160605.1 Nanobdellota archaeon
GGGCGAGGGCGATAGATTCCTTGACGGAGAGGAGGAAGACATTGAAACTCAGGGAGGAGATGTTGGAGAAACAGATAAGAAAGATAACTGAGGAGAGTAAGACCATTCAAAAAGAGATATTGAAGTACGCAGGTGAGGAAAGTGGTGGAAAAGGTGGTAAAGCTCCTGGAAGAGGTGATAAACGATAGGACCGTCCCGAGGAACATAAGGGAGGCCGTCCGCAGGGCTAAGGAGTGCTTGATGGAAGAGGGGAAGGATCTAGCGGTCAGGGCAGATGAAGCCATTCAAATCTTGGAAGAAGTGTCCAGTGACCTGAATCTCCCCATTTACACCAGGACCCAGATATGGAACGCCATAAGCATGCTGGAGGAAGCACAAAATATATAAAAATCGGCTGATGTTTGGGATACAAATGAGGAAGAAAATAATCGAGCTCAAGAACACTCTCTTCGGGAGGAGAAAGGAGGAGAACGAACCCGAGGAGTTCATAGAGATCCCGCCAAGGAAGGAGGAAAAGACTGCCAAGATCTTGTTGAAGTACTTCGTCATGACGGACTTCGCGGACGTGAAGCCCATAGTGGACTCCTTGAGAGAGGGATACACCATTGCCCTGGTGAAGATAAAGCCCTTGAGGGATAAGGACATCACTGAGTTGAAGCGCGCCATAGAGAAGATAAAGAAGACCGTGAGCGCGATAGGTGGAGATGTGGTAGGCATCGAGGAGGATTACATCATCGCCACCCCTGGCTTCGTCGGAGTTTACAGGGGAGAGAGTGAGATGTAAACTTTTTATTTGATGATTTTCCTTTCCTAAAGAGGTGGTTTCATGGACTACGCGTTGTACATGCTTACGGGGGCTGTCTTCGGGGCAGTGGTCGCTATAGTCTATCAGGTCAAGAGGCTGACAGAGTTGGAGAAGAGGATGATCTCGTTAGAGCGGAGGATATTGGAACAATTGAAGAAGAAGAAATCCAAGTAACAGGCCAGAGGTCAGGAAAGGCATGGCAGGGTAAGCTTTTTTCTCTTTTCCTAGTCTGATGAGAAGGAATAAGGAGAGCGTTGAGAGGGCTAAGGGAAAGACCACCCCATAACCGTACTCTCTCATCACCACGGAGAGGAACAAGAGGGGAAAGGCGAGGTCTCCCCCTCCCAAAATGGCGAATCCCTTGCTCCTTGGGACGAATATGCCAGCAAACGTCTTGGTCTTAAGTTGTATCTTGGCTAACCTCATCATGTGTTTGGTGAAGAAAACCGAAATAATGTCATAAGCGGAGATCACCAGTAATAAGATGATGACGTGGAGCATACTGAAGGAAGGATATAACAGGCTCACTAACCCTCCATAAAGTAAGACCTCAGTGAGGTCGTGGAGGAAGAGATCCCCTTCTTTCATCCTCATCACTGCCAACCAAAAAGCGACGAAGGCGGAAGAGAACTCGTCCACGAAGGCCCTCAAGCTCACGGACATCACGCTGAAGATAGCTATGAAGAACCAGAACCTCAACAGAACCTTAAAGTGTCTCAATGAGAGGAAAAGGAGGGTGAATAGGATGATGCCCGAGATGAGGAAGCCCAGGGCGTTCTCTTCTGGAACGGGTTCCAGGCCATAGGGCAGTTCAACATCTTGATAGAAATTGGCCACATAAAGGCCGAAAACTTGAACGGAGAGGAATACAAGACACGTCAGGAGAGCTACTTTTCCCCTCATCTCATCTTCCTGTCGTAAAGTGAGGAGCACAGCAATAGGAGTAGTCGCGGGTTGCCCTTTGACTTCTCGTAGAGCTCCCTCACCTCTTCCTCGGTGAACGGCGCTAAGGAATCGGATTCCTTCTCCCTTACTTCATTCAATCTGGTTATGATTAACCTCTTGGCATCTTCATAGGAGAGGGGAGGTATTTCGAACTTCCTGAGCATGTTGTAGAATCCTTTGTCTAACTTTGAGATGTACTTCAGAGTGGACGGGGTCAAAGCGATGACGAAGGTCATCCCCTCTATGGTCTTTCCCCTCAACGCCTCTAAGATGTTCTTGAAGTGTTCCTCATCCGCCCCAGCCAGCAAGTCAAATTGGTCTATGAAAATGATCACGTCCTTCTTCTCCTCTCTCAGGGAGAAGACCTTATCCAGGATGTCGTGAGCCACATTGAATTCTATCACCTCACAGTTCTTCCTGCGCTTCGCGTATCTCTTCACTTCCCTCAACAAGAGGGTCTTCCCGCTCCCGTAATCTCCCACCAAAGAGATAACTACGCCCCCTTTAATGCACTTATCCAGCTCCTCCCTCAAATTTTCCCTGAACTTCTTCATGTTTATGATCTTCTCATCCTTCCTCGGAACGATGAACAGGAATGGGTTATCCATACTACTCCTTCTCCTTCTTTTTTAATAAGCTTTTTCATCAATCGATGAGGTGTTCCTCCTCCACCTTAGAGATGAAGGAGAACAAGATAGCAGTTCCACCCAGTGTGATCAAGGTGTAACTCAAGGACCAATCCACCATCATTCCAACCACAAGGTTCGCGAGGGCATTAACGAACCTCCTCACCATGGAAACGGTGGAGAGGACTGTGGCCCGCTCGGAAGAAGGTATGTACTTGTTCATGTAGCTCGTGAGGAGAGGCCTCCTTCCTAACCCAAACCCCCCTGCCAAAAAGATGGAAAGCAGAACAAGGGGGAGAGAGGCCGTCGTCCCTCCCAAGATGAACGCCACCCCAGTTAGCAC
>JAGHCF010000060.1:0-5892 GCA_021160605.1 Nanobdellota archaeon
TCAGTGGCCTGTGAAACTCCTCCTTGTTTATTCCTAACTTGTCCATTAAGAAAGCCTTTCTTAAACACTTCTCCAGCAGTTCCCAAGTGAGTTTTCCTTCCCTCAAGACGTCTTCAAAATATTCCCCTTCCACGAATTCGTAGACCACGTAGTTCTTCCCTACCTCTAAGAGCTTTGGACCTATCCCATGTTTATTTAAGATCCGGAGCCATCTAGCCTCCTTTTGGGCGACCCCTTTTAACTTCTCCACTTTTATGGCCCTCTTCCCATCCCTGAAGACCTTAGAATGTCTTCCCTCCCCTACGAGCTCGTATTCCATGCCATGGAAAGGAGACCCATTTATAAAAATTTTTTAATGGACACCGCATCAAGAAAAACCATGAGGGCCATATGGAAGGGGAGCATTTCTTTCGGGCTCGTTAGCATTCCCGTAAAACTCTACACTGCCACTGAGACGAGATTGATCTCCTTGAAGGAATTATGTCCCCACTGCCACTCGCCCCTCAAACATAAAAGATGGTGCCCTAAGTGCGAGAAGGAGATTGCTTGGGAGGAAGTGGTGAGGGGTTTTGAGATAGCCAAGGATCAGTACGTTCTCATATCCAAGAAAGAGTTGGATGCCATAAAACTCAAGTCCACTAAGAGAATCGAGATCGTGGGCTTCATAGACGAGGACATTGAACCCATCTACTTGGAGAAACACTACTACCTTTCCCCCGAGGGAGGAGGGGAAAGGGCTTTCTTCCTCCTCGTGAGGGCGATGAAGGAGCTGAACAAAATAGCTATAGGGAGAGTGGTGATGAAGAACAAGGAGTATGTGGTGGCCCTCATACCTTACAAGAATGGCCTCCTCCTCTCTACCCTACACTACGCTTATGAGATAAGAGGTATGCCGGAGGTAGAGGAGGCAGAAGTGAGTCGGGAGGAATTAGAACTGGCAAAGGAGCTGATAAAGAAGATGAGCATGAAACTCGACATGAGTAAGTTCAAGGACGAATACGCTGAGGCCTTCAAGGAGATGATAAAGAAGAAGCTTAGGGGAGAGAAGATAGAGGTTAAGGTAGAGGAGAGGGAGGCCAAGGCGAAGAGCTTGGTGGATGCTCTAAAAAGGAGCTTGAAGAAGAGATGATAAAGCCCATGCTCTGTTTCTCGAGCGAACCCTTTGATGATGAGGAATGGATATTTCAGCTCAAGCTCGATGGGACCAGGACGATTTGTTACGTCAATCATGAGGTAAAACTCATCAATCGCAGGATGGTGGACTTCACTTACAGGTACCCTGAGATAACAAAAGCGGTGAAAGAAGGATTCAAGGGAAAAAGAGGGATCTTGGACGGAGAGATAGTCGTCTTCAACGAGGAAGGGTTGCCGGACTTTTCCAAGCTTCAGACGAGGGAGCATGTCGGCAATAAGTTCAGGATAGAGCTCCTCTCCAAACAGATGCCAGCCACCTACGTCTTGTTCGACATCATCTCCCTGAACGGGGGGGACCTGAGCCAAAAACCCCTCATGGAAAGGATCAAAATCCTTAAGGAGAACGTGAAGGAGGCACCACATCTTATGATCCTTGATTACGTGGATACTTACGGGAAGAAGTTCTTCGAGGAAGTGAGGAAGCTGGGGATAGAGGGTATTGTGGCCAAGAAAAAGGACTCTCCATACGTTCAGAAGAGGAGCAAGTTCTGGCTCAAGATAAAGGCGCTAAAGACCATCGACTGCGTGATCCTAGGGTACACGCCGGGGAAAGGAAAAAGAAAGGGATTGTTCGGAGCCTTGTTGTTGGGGGCTTATGATGGGAAGAGGCTCCACTATTTGGGCAGGGTGGGGACGGGTTGGAGTCGAGAGGACATGGAGAAGTTGAAGAAAGAGATGGATAAGCTCAGGACCAAGAGGTATGAGGTGGAGAAGTACGATGAGCACTTGGAGGTTATCTGGATAAAACCCGAGCTCGTCTGCGAGGTCAAGTACTTGGAAATGAAGGACAAGTTGAGGGCGCCGAGCTTCGTGAGGCTTAGGTACGATAAACCCCCGAGGGAGTGCACCTTAAAGGAGGTAGAGCAGTAACAGTCCTAAGAGGAAGAAGAGGTAGGAGAGAAGGCTCCTTTTCAGGTCCACCTGTTTGTGCAACTCGGGAATGAGGTCGGAGGCTGAGATGTAAATGAAGCCCCCAGCAGCGAACGGGAGCATGAGGGAGGAGAAGTAATCGGAAAGCCCGGAGAGCATGTATCCTCCAAGTCCGCCAAGCACACAGGTTAGTTGGGAAAGGAAGTTATAGAATAACGCCCTCTTTTTTTCCATCCCTCCAAATATCAACACGCTGAAGTCCCCCAATTCCTGGGGGATCTCGTGAGAGATTATGGCAAGGGTAGTGACCACTCCCAAACCTAGGTTGAAGGAGAAGGCAGCAGCGATTATGAGGCCATCGATGAAGTTATGGATCCCATCTCCCAGGAGGATCATGTAAGTGAAGGGATGGACATCGCATCTCCCTTGATGACAATGGTGCCATTTTATCACCCTCTCTAACACGAAGAAAAGGGAGAATCCCGTGATCAACATGGAGAAGCTCATCCTCGGTTCTAAGTTCTCCAAGGATTCCTCGAGCAAGTGGAAGAAAGCACCCCCTAAAAGGGCTCCTGTTGAAAAGGAGACCAGGACGAATACGAGCTTGTCTAAGGTCTTCTCCCTCACCCAAAGGGAGAAAATTCCCACTAGGGATATCAAACCGTCCAAGAAGGTGGCCAGCAACACGTAAAGCAACATGCTTTCTACTCCTCCCCCGAAAGATATAAACCTAACGAAGAACCTTTTCCAACATGGGCATCTCCTTCGAACTCGTGTGGTTTGACTCTTTAGGTGCCAAGAGCTCGTGTACTTTAGTGAAGACACCAGACATCTCCATCTTAATAGACCCTGGGGCGGCCATCATGCAACCGAGCTTTCCTGCTAGCCTTCCAGAAAAGCTTTACTGGGTGGCCCAAGCGAGGAGCGCTATAAAAGAGGCTGGTAGGGGGGTTGACATCATCGTCATTTCTCACTACCATTATGACCATTACTTCCCCGGAGATATCGGATTCTATTCGGGTAAGCTCCTGCTCGCTAAAAATCCTAATGAGTTCATAAATGACTCCCAACGAGCTAGAGCTCTTGATTTTTACTCCAAGATCTGTGAACACTTTGGAGAGGTGAAGTTGGAGTCCCTGCTAAAGAAGAGAAGGAAGAAGAGATATGGTGATCCTATGAGAAACTTGCCCATCGCTAGGAATAAGGACTTCGGTGACTATAACGAGAGGAGGAGAGAGTTGCTCGAGAAAGGGATGAGGTGGTTTAGGAAGAGGGTCGAGAATTGGAATGGTAATTCAGAGATACCCGAGCTGAAGTTTGATGGGATAGAAGTGAGATATGCAGAGGGGAAGAGCTTTCGCTTTGGGAAGACCAAGTTGAGGTTCACTAAACCCCTCTTCCACGGCATAGAATTCTCGAGAGTCGGGTGGATCTTCGCCACCATAATCGAACACGGCGGAGAGAAGCTGATGCACTCGAGCGACGTGAATGGACCTATCATAGAGGATTACGCAGAATTGATCATCAAGGAAAATCCTGATGTCCTCATCCTAGATGGTCCCATGACTTACATGTTGGGATACTTGCTGAACAAGACCAACTTGAGGAGGGCAATAGAGAATGCAGTGAGGATTGTGGAAGAAACGGACACGAGGCTCATAATCTACGATCATCATTTGCCTAGGGAGGCCAGATTCAAGGAAAACACAAGAGAGGTGTGGGAGGTCGCCGAGAAGGGTGGTAAAAGGTTACTCACGGCCGCAGAATTCTTAGGAGAAATGCCGAAAGTCTTGGTTTCAAGAAGTGAAACTAAAGTTTAAATATTGTTTCAATCTTCATTTATCCATGCTTCGCGCGAGGCATTGCGTAATGATACTCATCCTACTCCTCTCCCTCCCCGCGAGTAGGGCGGGCTACGTATGTGCCGTTTACTTCACGGGGATAGGTTGTCCTCACTGCGCCAAGACCGACCCCGTAGTTCTAGGATCCCTTCCTCTTGAGTATCAGAATTTAGTTATCATAGAATATGAACTTTACCAACAGCCCGAGAACGCTCCCCTCATCTACGCTTATGATTCTCGCTACGGTTCTGGTTTGGGGATCCCCCTCCTCATCTTCGGGGAAGGGAATTATATTAGGGGGGATACCCCCATCCTTGAGAACGTGGAGGGGGTCATTCAGGGAATGAGCGAGAACCCCTGCCCCCTCCTTTCAGGGTCGGTGAGTTTCGAGGAGTTGAATTTGAGCTCCCTCCCAGGAAAGCCGAAGATCTGGGCGAATGGGAAGGTCCTCATCCCGATAAATGAGAGTAGGGAGTCCCTGAACGAGGCCCTCTTCTCCCAAGATGTCCTTTCTTCCTTACCGCGATACGAGGTCGTGGAGCCAGAGCCCGTTCCCCTCTCAGGTCGCTACCTTTATTTCAACAATGCTGTTGAAGTAGGTGGGTGGTTACTGGAATGGAAAGAAGAGATGAGTGAAGAGGGAACGAGCCAACAAGGAACGGAGCGAGGAAATCAAACGCTCACTCTGGCCAAGATAGCCTCCCTTGCAGCGGTGGACGCTGTGAACCCCTGTGCCCTCGCGGTCCTGACTCTCATCTTGGTGAGTATCTTAACTTATGACCCAAAAAAGAAGAAAAACGTGTTATTAGCGGGACTGGCTTTCACCTCTTCGGTCTATGTCATTTACCTCCTTTATGGTTTGGTCATCATAAGGTTCTTCCAGCTCATCCAATTCCTCACCTCTGTCCGTTTGTTCCTTTACAAGGTGTTGGGGGTAGCTGCTATCCTTTTAGGTATCCTCCAAATAAAAGACTTCATTTGGTATAAGCCAGGGGGTCTCCTCACGGAGATGCCCATGAGTTGGAGGCCAAGGGTTCGAAAACTCCTCTCTGGTGTCACATCCCCGAAAGGAGCTTTCTTGGTCGGGGCCTTCGTGACTATTTTCCTCCTTCCCTGCACCATTGGACCTTATGTCATTGCTGGCGGCATCCTTTCCTTCTTGAAGTTGATGGAGACCCTTCCTTGGCTCCTGTTCTACAACCTTATCTTCGTTTCGCCCATGATAGGGATAACTTTGTTAGTTTACGGTGGGATAGCTAAGGTAGAGGACATCTCCGGCTGGAGGAGGAAAAACATCCAGAGGCTCCACTTGGTAGCAGGCCTCATCATCTTGTTCCTCGGGATTGGGATGTTATTTGGGTTGATATGATCGCTTCTTCTTGACACCGATGATAGCCACCTTCCACACGACCTTCTTCGGGTTTCTTTCCAACGTTAATCCTGCTCTCCTACAGGTCTCGAAGACATGGACACCATGCGCTTCTGGTTTGTAAAGGATCAAGGCATTCGGCATGTCAGAAGCCACTTTCTCGCAGATTTCTCTCAAGCGTTTGTCCACCTTCTTCTGCCAATACAATAAACATCTCGCTTTCCTGTCGCTCCAATCAGGGTGTTTCTCCTTCATCCTCTTGACGTGTTCCTCGAGGTCAAACTTGACCGCAACTAAGACGAAAGGGGGTCCAGCAATTTCTTCTAGTAAGGGAGCTTTAGGGGGACATGTCTCGTCCTTCCCATAGTTTGGGCAACCTTTAGGATGTCCTGGGTATGGTAGTCTACACCATGCCCGAGAACGATGATCGATGACTACCTCTTTCAACTCCTTGATCATCACATCATGGTTTTGAACCTCCCAGACCATCTATCCTCAAGAGAGCGATACCCCTATTTAGAGTTTGCCCTACAAAGTTTAAATACCACTTAAAAGTGATGCTAACATGGGAAAATGTGTGGTTTTTCTCGGGGTCGGTGGGATTCCGAAGTTTAATGA
>JAGHCF010000083.1:0-9808 GCA_021160605.1 Nanobdellota archaeon
CTATTAACCCGGCTATTCCCGCCTTGGACTTGGCGGGAATAGCCGGGTTAATAGCTGCTGTGGGAACTGGAGTGGACGATCAGATCGTGATAACCGACGAAGTGTTAAGAGGGGAGAAAGAGGAGAAGGTGAGGAGCATAAAGGAGAGGATAAAAAGGGCATTCTTCATCATCATCGTGAGCTTCGCTTCAACGGTAGCTACCATGCTCCCCCTCACCTTTGCCGGAGCAGGGCTGTTGAGGGGCTTCGCCATAACCACCATAATCGCGGTGAGCATAGGTATATTCATCACGAGGCCAGCTTACGCGAGGCTTATAGAATTACTATTGAGGTGATCATTCGCTCAGTTTTAAGATGGCCTCCGCGATGTCCTTGCTCTCTTCCAACGCCTTCATCACTTCCTCCCTGCTCTTTCCCGTCTTCTCCATGACGAGCTTCACGTCTTCCTCCTTGATGGGGACCTTTTCCTCGTAACTCCCTAATACTTGAAAAGTGGTTTGACCCATGAGTTCCATCTTCATGACCGTCGGGTTCTTGAAGACCCACTCTTTCCCGTCGAATCTCATGACGATTTCCTTTACCTTCAACTCCTGTGTCTTCATCTGCTTCATGAGTTTCCTTAAGTCGGGTATCATTTACCTCAAACCCCTCACTTTCTTCCCCGCAGAAGTCAGCCCCCTGAAGACCCTCCTCCTGTGTTGCTTCTCCGTTATCCACTTGATGTCCTTGTCCCTCCTTATCGCGGGATGGTTCTTGTCGATCATAATGACCTCAAACCACTTGTACATCCCATCTTCTCCCACCCAATAGGAATTCAGGACCTCTAGATTTGGATATTTTCTCTGTGCCCTTTCCTCCGCGATGAGTTGAAGGGACTTCCCAGGGGCGAAATACCTCCCAGAAGCCCTTGGCTTCCTCCCCTCGCTTGGCTTGGGTCTCTTCCTCCCCCCCTTTCTAACTCTCACCCTAACCAAGATGAAGCCCTGCTTCGCTTTATATCCCAGGCTCCTCGCCCTCGCCAATCTGGTGGGCTTCTCCACCCTAACGATGGCCGGTTCTCTTCTCCAAAGCATCAACCTCTCTTTCTGAATCTCTTTAATGTTGTCCTCGTCCTTCTGCAAGTCATGGAGATACTTGTAAAACCCCATTTCCTATCATCCCCCTTGGGTTCAAGCTTGGTAATCCTCCTTACCTCCCTTTTATAAAAGTTTCCTCGCAATTACTGGAAGGACTCTCCTAATCATTTAAAACATCTCGTCAACTTTCCTAATCATGAGGTTGGTGAATAAGGAGTTGTGCGTTAAGTGCAAGGGGAGGTTGTTCTGTGGGCTCAAAAAGTGTCCCTTGTTAGAGAAGGCGAGATTTTACCCGAAGGGGAGAGAAATAGGAAGGGAGTTGGAGTCCACGAGCCCCCCTAGCGTGTTCATCGGGAGATACAACTATCCGAACGTGAACATGGGTATCTTAGCGCCCTCTTTCCCTGTAGATGAGCCTTGGATCCTGGATTCTCCTACTTTCTGGAGCGAGCAAGAAGTAGGGATAGAAAAAGTGGCGCGATACAGGAGCATCCTGGTGAACGCGAGAACTAGGGATGAGAGGTACTTAGAATACATCCGGCTGGCAGCTTTATCCACGAGGCCCGTGGACGTGGAGCTGAAATTGGAAGGAAAGTCGAAGGTGAGGGGCTTGAGATTTAATCCCGAAACCCCTCCCATGGGGCCGCCTGTAGAGTTGAAGAAAGTCGAATTGACCAGCGAGCCCAGGATCCCAAAGAAGGTGGAGGAGGTGGTCGAGGACGAGATCAAGGCGGAAGAAGGTCTGTTTTACCTCTACGAACATCATTTCGATAAGTACTACTTGGAAAAGGTGTTCAGCGCAGGCCTCCTTGGGATCAAGAAGAAAATCGTCCCGACCCGATGGAGCATAACAGCCACTGATGACATACTCGCTAAGAGGATGTTGGAAGAGATCAGGCAGTTTCCAGTTTTGAACGATTACATGATCTTCAGAGGAGGACATTACGGTAACTACTTTACCATCTTCTTCCTTCCCGACAGGTGGAGCTTCGAGCTCTTTGAGCTTTGGAAGCCCAGGTCTTTCTGGTGGAGAGGGGAGAAGGTCAAGGTGAACAGCGACTTCGAAGGATTTTACGGGAGGAAGGACTACGCGGAAAATACGGGAGGAGGATATTATGCGGCCCGGCTCCCCATCGTTGAGTATCTATACGAGAAAAGGAGGCAGGCAAGCGTCATAGTGGTGAGGCACATAACCCCGGACTACTACCTTCCTTTGGGGGTTTGGGTGGTGAGAGAAGGCGTGAGGAAGGCGTTGAGGGATGGGGGGAAATCGAGTTTGGAAGGAGTTAAATCCCTCTTGAAGCCCTTCAGGAGCCGTGTCCTAGACTTTCACACGAAGCAGAGGAGGCTTCTTGATTATGAGGTGTGAAATTCTATCACATCACCATCCTCCAACACGTAATTGAGCCCGACCTTCTTCACCTTTCCCTTCCTCCATAACTTGGCAAACCTGAAGTTCTCCACGAAATCCTTGTGTATCTTTTCCCCAGCCTCCTTCACCGTTGCCCCCTTCCTCAAGGCCATTGCCTTTTCGGGCTTTTTTCCGACGGGTTTTGGGTAGACTTTGATGAATCCCAAAGCCTTCCAGATCCTTTCTTTTGCTTTAGAGAAATCCCTGAGAACGATGAAGGGCCTGTCCAATCCTTCCATTTCCTTCAAACAAAACTCCTCGTCTCCCAAGATCACCACCAGATCGCTTGAGTACAAGATGCTCATTTCCTCCCCCCTCTTCCTCCCATATCCCGGGAAGACGCTTGGAAGCTCTATGAGCTGTATCTTAATACCTTCGTAATCTATCATCCCGACCTCGGGTTTCTGAGTCTCGAAGGGCTTCGGGGTTGAAGGCACGTTTTTTCCGGTTAAGGAATTGAGAAGGAAGGACTTCCCAGAATTAGGAGCCCCAAACAAGACGACCCTCGCTTCTCCCTCTTTCTTTATCCCCTTTCTCCCCCTCTTCTTTCTCTTCCCCTCCTCTTTCAGGAGAGATATCTTCCTTCTTATCTGGGCCACGAGCTTTTCTGTTCCTTTATGTTTAGGTATGAGACTCAACATTTTCTTCAAAGCCCTTATCTTTTCCTCGGGGCTCTTGGCCTTGTGATACTCTTCCTCAGCCGAGAAGTACTCGCCGGGGAGGTTGGTTACCATGCGTAAAGAATAGTTTTATAAAATATGTTTTTTGCTCTTTCCCATGGACATCATTCAGTTGGCCAGGGCAATAGTAGCCCTAATCGCCGGGATAGTTGGTGGGAGGCTCTTAAGTGAAGTCTTGGAGTCCCTCCTGAAGAAGTTTAAGCAGAGGATTGATATAGAGGAGCCTACGATTTATCTCTTCTCGAGCCTCTTGAGATACCTCATCTACATCCTCTCTTTCTTTGTAGCCATCTTGCAGTTCGAATTCGGAGGAGCTTTGATAGAGTTGGCTTCCTTCGTACTCATTCTCGCGGTCATAGTGACTCTCATATATTCTTTTAAAGACTTGGTGACTAATGCCATTTCTGGTTACTATCTCGTGAAAAGGGAGATAATTAGACCAGGAGATGAAGTGGAGATAAATGGAGTGAGCGGTAGAGTGAGGAGGATAACAGAGGTGGTTATAGAGATAGAGACCAAAGATGGAGTAATGGTCCTCCCCAATTCTGTGGCTATGAAGAGAAAAATAATTAAAAAGGAGACCACTCATTAAAGGTAGGTGGTCGAAGATGGTGGTCGCTTATATACTGATGGTGGTTGAACCTGGAAGCGAGAGCAAGGTGGCCGCTCAACTCCTAAAGAAGAGCGAGGTGAAGGATGCAGCGGTGGTTTACGGAGAATATGATATCATATGCAAGGTGGAAGTGGACTCCATGGAGGCCCTTCAAAACTTCGTCATAAGTCTCAGGAAGGGCAACAAGGCAATAAGAAGGACCACAACCATGATCGCAGTGCGGTGAGATGGACGAGTACCTTTCCTTCTTCGTTTACTCCCTACTCCGAAACCCTCTTCTAGACGTGCTCTCGGGGCTCCTCGACGTCTTGTTTTCTTTTGAGTTCCTTTTTTCCTTTCTCCTCGTGAACATGGTGATAAATAGGGAGAAGAAGGTGTACCTTGTTTTCCTCGCTCTACTGACCAATGGACTTATTGTCACCTCCTTAAAGTTCCTCATAGCCCGTCCGAGACCTTTCTACGGTTCGGGTGAGTTCTTACATTCTTTTCCTTCCGGCCACACTTCTAACGCCTTCCTCCTGGCCACTTTTTACTCGTATTTCTTTCCCGAAAGGAAGAAACTTTCTTATTTCATAGCTTCCCTGGTGGCCTTTTCTAGGGTTTATTTGGGCTCCCACTACTTGAGCGACGTGTTCGCGGGAGCTTTGCTGGGGTACGTGATCGCCATCATATTTATAACCAAGAAAAGCCACATTTTCAAATCATGATAATAATCTGCGCAGCTCACCCTGACGACGAGGTCCTTGGGGCGGGTGCCACTATCGCGAAACTGGCTAGGGAGGAGGAAGTGGTCTCCATCACCTTCTCCTACGGGCAGAATTGGCCCTTTTGGAAGGATAAAGAGGAGGTTGTGAGGATGAGGAGAAAAGAAGCGAGGAAGGCGGCAAGGATCTTAGGGATTAAAGAGGAGCACTTCCTGGGATTGAGGGACGGAAAGATAGAAGAAGATTTCACCCCAGATGTCATGAAGAGGCTTAAGGAAATCTTCGAGGAAAAGGAACCGGACAAGGTGTTCTACCATTCCTCCTTTGACGGTCATAAGGATCACCTGGCGGTGAACTCCATAATGGACAGGTTCCTGAAGATGATTAAGTATGAAGGTGAGGTCTACAAGTTCGAGATAAACCTCTGGAACTGGTTCAACTTGATGCCATTCAAGATATTTGACGTGTCTGACACTTTTAGACAAAAGCTCAAGGCACTGGACGTGTTCTCCTCACAGTGGGTTTGGGTGGCTCCCTTGAAGTACATCATGACCGTCAAGGCCATGTATTACGGGAGGAAGATAGGAGCAAAGTACGGGGAGAGCTTTTACTTGACATGAGGCGCGTGCTCTTTTCGGTCTTGGGGGTTGGACTCGGACATGCTACTAGAGTGCACGCCATCCTTAACGAGCTCAGAGGGGTGAAGTACAAGATACTCGCCTCAGGGGAGGCTTATAAGTACTTCAGGCTCAAGGGGTTTACTCCCATAAAACTGGGAGGGATAGAGTTCCCGGAGAAGGAGTTCGCCTTCGACCTCTTCTCCACCCTATTGAAGAACTTGGATTATCCCATAAAGATGACCGCGAATTACAGGAAGATAGTGAGCGTGCTGGAGGAGTTCAGGCCGGATGTCATCTTCTGCGACTCAGAACCAAGTACTTTCTTGGTGGCGGAGGCCAAGGGCTATCCTCTTTACTCCCTCACGAACCTCATAACCCTCTTCGATGAAGCGAAGCGCGTGAGCCTTACGAAAGAGATGGAGAGACAGCTTTTTGTGATAAAGAGGTTGATGGAGCACGTGATAAGGAACTCCGAGAAGGTGTTCGTCCCCACGTTCATCAAAGCCAAGAGCTACTTAAGGAGGATAACCTATGTGAATCCCATCGTGAGGAAGGAGAGAGGACAAGTGAAGGAGAGAGACTTCTATCTCGTCATGTTGGGGGGCTCCCCCTTCGCTTATCACGTGCTGGGGAGGATCATAGAATTGGCCTCTTCCTACGAGGATAGGTTATTCGTGATATCCACTAACTGGCTCCTGAGGGGCATAAGCAAGAGAAGGAATATGGTCCTCTATCCCTTCCTCCCCCTGTCTTATATGAAACACGCCAGGGCGGTCATAACTTTGGGAGGGTACTCAACCTTGAGCGAGGCGGTCTCTTTCAAGAAACCTGTCTTGTCTGTTCCCATAAAAGGACATGTTGAACAATTCCTCAACGCTCACATGATAGAAAGGCTAGGGTTCGGACTCATGTGTAGGAGGGTAGAGAAACTGGAGAAATATGTGGAGAAGTTCTTCGAGAAGGAGGAAGAGTTCAGGGAGAACTTGGAAAAGGCTAACGTGAGGGGGAATGGAGCGGAACAAATCGCCCGATCCCTACAGGGACTCTAACAACCTCTGGACTCGCTTCACGAGCTCTTCGAAATAACTTTTCTTCAAGAACACGCTGTTCTTCCACCCGTTGGCGGTCACGGCGTCCCTTCCCGCCTTCCTGAAGTCCTTGGAACTCAAGTTCTTTAAGAAGAAGTACAACTCACACATATCCCTCCTCGTGGATCTGTTCACGTTCAACACGTAGAAGTCCGTTTCCACATCGGTCGCGCCTCTTTGTAGGTAGCTCACCCCGAAGTTCAGGGCACTCATCAGGAAGAAGATTATGTTCTTTATGTCTTGAGCGGACAACGCCTCGAAATCCCTGAGTAGCTGTTTCGCCTTCTCCAATTCTAACATCGCCCTTTCCTTGAAATTCACACCTTCAAGAATGCTTTCACCCCCTCTATGAGCTCCTTCACCTCCTTCTGGGTTATGATGTAACTCCTGTAATCTTTAGTTAAAACGATTATGTTCCCGTTCCTGAGGAAGTTCATGCTCTCTTTCCGCTTTATGTTCACCAATTCGTACACTCTTTCTATGATGGGGAAGAGCTCCTTGTCCCCTATTTCTCTATACATCTCCTTCAAGACCGTTATCTCCCTTGGGACGGGCTTCTTCGCCTCCCTTAGCTTCTCCATCATGATGTGACGCAACGCTTTCTCTAGATGGTTCAGCGCGGAGAACACCAAATTCTTATCATTCAACATGCGCATGGTCGTGGTCAATATGTGGTCCGCGATCAAAATTTCTCTTTTCGCCTGTTCGAACATCAATATAATTTAAAAGGGCAAAGTTTTAAATTTACCTTGGATTTGGTGAGAGCATGGCCAGATTAAGACCAGCGAGATGTTACAGGAGGGTTAAGAGGCCCTACACCAGGAAGAGTAGGTTTAGGGAGAAGTCTTTCGTGAAGGGATTCCCCCAACCCAAGATAACCATCTTCGACATGGGAAACCCCAAAGGGGAGTTCAAGTACAAGCTCTCCTTAGTATCCAAGGACACCTTGCAGATAAGGCACAATGCCCTAGAGGCTGCTAGGGTGGCTGCCAATAAACTACTTTCTCCGCTGGGGGAGGCGTATCACTTCAAGATAAAGGTCTATCCTCATCACATCTTGAGGGAGAACCCCTTGGCTACTGGTGCTGGGGCGGATAGGTTCCAGCAAGGGATGGCCAGGGCCTTCGGGAAGCCCATAGGGACCGCGGCCCAGGTGAAGAAGAATCAAGAGATCATGTTCGTGAGGGTAAACGAGGAACACTTAGAGAGGGCGAAGGAAGCCCTCAGGAGGGCGGGACACAAACTGCCTTGTAAGTTCACCATAAAGGTCGAAGCCTCATGAGTTATATCGCCTGGTTCGAGGAGCTAGATAAGAATTCCATCGGGATAGCTGGCGGCAAGGGGGCCAACTTGGGGGAGATGCACAAGGCGGGGTTCCCCATCCCCCCTGGCTTCGTGGTGACCGCGGATGCTTACTGGGATTTCATAACGAGCACTAACTTGAAGGAGCACATAGAGGAGCTCCTCAAGGATTTGGACGTGGAGGACACTAAGAAACTTCAAGATGTTGCTAATCAGATACAGAAGCTCATAATCTCCCAGAAGATGCCCCTCCAGCTCAAGAGGGAAATCGTCAAGGCCTATAAGCAGTTGGGAGGGGAGAAGAAATTCGGCGAGGTCACTAAGAAAGTTCCCATGGTCTCCATCTCTAGGGAGCTCCCCTTCGTGGCAGTCAGGAGCTCCGCGACTGCGGAGGACCTCCCCGAGGCGAGCTTCGCTGGTCAACAGGCCACCTTCCTGAACGTGAGAGGGGAGGAACAAGTGGTGAAGGCGACCCAAGCGTGTTGGGCTTCTTTGTTCACCGCCAGGGCCATCTTCTATCGGGAGAAGAACAACTTCCCTCACATGAAGGTGAAAATAGCGGTCATCATCCAGCGCATGGTGGACGCAGACAAGTCAGGGGTCGCCTTCAGTTCTCACCCCACTACTGGTGAACCAGTGATCATCATTGAGGCTGGGTGGGGGCTTGGGGAGCTGGTGGTGAGCGGGGCCATAACCCCTGACAGGTATGTGGTGGACAAAAACACCATGAAAATCCTGGAGAAAAAACTGGGGAAGCAGGACAAGATGAGGGTGAAGGACCCATTAAGTGGGAAGACCATAGAAGTGGATGTCCCCTCGGAGAAGAAGGGGAAACAGGTCTTGAGCGATGAGGAGATCATCGAGCTCGCAAAGATCGTCAAGAAGATAGAAGAGCATTATAAGACCCCTCAGGACGTGGAGTGGGCCATAGAGAGGGGAAGGATATTCATCGTCCAAACGAGGGCGGTGACCACCATAGGGAAGGAGGTGGAGGCAAAAGAGGTGAAGGGAGAAAAGATCCTGGAAGGTTTGGGGGCGAGCCCTGGAGTGGCGTCCGGGACCGTGAAGATAGTTCACGACCTTTCCGATTTGGATAAAGTGAAACAGGGAGATGTGTTGGTGACCGTGATGACGAATCCAGACATGGTTCCCGCCATGAAGAGGGCAGCCGCCATAGTAACAGATGAGGGGGGGATGACCTGCCATGCGGCCATAGTGAGCAGGGAGATGGGAATCCCTGCCATAGTCGGGACCGGTAATGCCACTAAGGTGTTGAAGGAAGGAGAAGTGGTCACGGTGGACGCGACCCATGGTGTAGTTTACAAGGGGAAGGTGGAGATGGAGGAGAAGCCGAAAGAGGAGGCGAAGGTGATCTACGAAGCGCCCGTGACCGCCACTAAGATATACATGAACCTTGGAGTACCGGACAAGATAGATGAGTACAGGGACTTACCGTTCGACGGGATCGGTTTGATGAGGGAGGAATTCATAGTGGCTTCCGAAATAGGGAAGCATCCCAACTACCTCATAGAGAAAGGGGAGGAGAACTTATTCATAGAGAAGTTGGCTGCTGGGATAGAAAAAGTGGCGAAGGCGGTTTATCCCAGGCCCGTCATAGTGAGGTTCTCTGACTTCAAGACCAATGAATATAGGGACTTGGAAGGAGGGGAGAAGTACGAGCCAGAAGAGGGGAATCCCATGATAGGTTGGAGGGGCTGTTCGAGGTACATAAGCCCGGAGTTCGAGAAGGCGTTCAGGTTGGAGTGCAGGGCGATAAGGAGGGTGAGGAAGAACCTGAACAACGTGTGGGTGATGCTCCCCTTTGTGAGGACGGTAGAGGAGGTGGAGAAGGTCCTGGAGATCTTGAAGAGCGAGGGGTTGGAGAGGAGCAAGGACTTCAAGGTGTGGCTCATGGCAGAGGTCCCGAGCATCATATTCCTGGCGGACAAGTTCAGCAAGCTCTGCGACGGCTTCTCCATAGGCTCCAATGACTTGACCCAGTTGATCTTGGGAGTCGATAGGGACTCCGCCCTCCTAGGGAAGATGGGGTATTTCGACGAGAGGAACGAGGCGGTGAAGAGGGCGATAGAATACCTGGTCAGGGTGGCCCACGAGAATGGTATCACGGTGAGCATATGCGGGCAAGCCCCAAGCGTCTATCCGGAATTCACCGAGTTCTTGGTGAGGATAGGGATAGATTCCATCTCCGTGAACCCGGATGTGGTGGTCAAGACGAGGAATCTGGTGGCATCCTACGAGAGGAAGCTCATCCTCGAGAAGATAAGGAAGGGGGAGGAGGTCTCCACCTCCGAGA
>JAGHCF010000042.1:0-9384 GCA_021160605.1 Nanobdellota archaeon
CCCATCTATCCTGAAAATGGAATTTCCATCCTTGTTCACCACCCTACTTATCCTCCTTTCCCTTCCATTTATCAGGAGGGTTATCACCACTTTGGCCAAGTCCATGGGTTTTCCGTTCTTCCCCCCATTGAATATGAGGTGGGAAAGCTTGGCGGTCCTCATCTCCTTCTTCCTAGTCTTCCCTAACACGAAACAAATGGCATCGACTATGTTGGACTTCCCAGAACCATTTGGACCAACTATCACGTTCAAGCCTTCCTTGAATTGGACCACTGTCTTATTGGCGAAGGACTTGAACCCCTTGAGCTCCAAGGACCTTATCATCGGTTTTCAGAGGAAGATTTGGATTTTAAAGCTTTGGAAATAAAATGTTGGTCTTAAAGACCAAAATATTTTTAAATGGACAAGAGCTCCTCAAAGCATGGACGAGATCCTGTTCAACTTCGATGACCTCGAAGCCTTTAGGATATTCACCGAGAAACGGATGCAACTACTCAGGGAAATCATGAGGAGGGAGGTGGAATCCATAAGGCAGTTGGCAGAGGAACTCGACAGGGACGTGAAGAACGTGTGGGAGGACCTGTGCTTGTTAAGGAAGTGTGGGCTCATAGACTTACAGGAGAGGGGGAGGAGGAAAGTGCCAATATTAAAAAAGCATAGGATAGTAATCATTTTCAGGTGAGGGACATGAAGGAGAAGGTCATAAGGTTGAAAGTTGCCGAAGCGGTTCAGGACGATGTAGGGAAGGGGATAGTTAGGATAGATACGAATTCCATGAAGGAGATAGGGGTGAGGCCCGGAGATGTGGTGAGCATAAAAGGGGAAAAGGAGACGGTCGCCATAGCTGACAGGGCGTATCCTGCGGATATAGGTCTGGGACTCATAAGGATGGATGGGCTGACCAGGTGGAACGCGAAGACGAGCGTTGGAGATTTAGTCGAGGTGAGGAAGGCTGAGGTGAAACCTGCTAAATACGTGGAGCTCGCCCCAGCCCGAAAAGGAGTCTACATCCAGATATCCCCGGAGATCGTGAAGAACAACTTGCTCGGGAGGGCTGTGGTGAAAGGGGATGTCATCTCCTTGGGAGGGACCAGGAGGAGGAGGGCGACCTTGAGCACTTCCCCCTTCTTTTCCGACATATTCAGGCTCATAGAGGAGGACTTCGTCCCATTCGGGTTCTCTGAGATGAAGTTCATGGTGGTTTCCACAAATCCCAAGAAACCGGTCATCATCACTGAAGACACAGAAATTCGCGTGAGGAGCGAGGCTGTTGAGTTAAAGGAGGAGAAGATCCCGGAAGTCACTTACGAGGACATAGGTGGGTTGGACGATGCCATCAAGAAGATAAGGGAGATGGTGGAACTCCCCATGAAACACCCGGAGCTCTTCGATAGGTTGGGGATAGACCCCCCGAAAGGTGTGT
Organism: Nanobdellota archaeon; assembly: GCA_021160605.1. GTDB lineage: Archaea > Nanobdellota > Nanobdellia > B33-G15 > B33-G15 > B33-G15. The sequence goes on from JAGHCF010000042.1 coordinate 1,424, forward strand.
TGCTTTACGGTCCTCCTGGGACTGGTAAGACTTTACTGGCGAAAGCAGTGGCTAATGAGACCGATGCTCACTTCATATCCATAAACGGTCCTGAAATCATGTGCGTGGGGGGAGACACACCTCTCCTCTTGAACCCTAAGGGATACGTGTCTGCTGAACGAGTATTTGAGATGGCAAAGGAGAAGGGGAGGCTTCTGTTGAGGAATCCGGAGACCGTAGAGGTGGATGGGTTGTGGACGTATTCCTTGAACGAGAGAGGAGAACTCGTCCCTTCCAAGATAACGCACGTGACCAAGATAAGGGCCTCAGGATTTAGGATGAGATTTTCCGATGGTCAGGAGTTGATAGTGTCGGAGAATCAACCCTTCCTCACCATGAACGAGAGAGGGGAACTCGTGTGGAAGAGGACATCTGAACTGAGGGTCGGAGAGTACGTGGCCAAGGCAGGGAAGCTGAGAGGAGATTTTGAGTCACAGGAACTTCCTGAGCCAAAACTCACTAAGAGCATTAAGCCCATCTCCTTCCCGAGGACGACCTCAGAACCATTAGCAGAGTTGTTGGGGCTAATGCTCTCAGAGGGGCACATCTCGAAGAGAATGGACGCCGTGGAATTCGCCAACGAAAACGTGAGGCTGAAGGAGAGGTTTAAGGAACTCGTGAAAAAGTTATTTTCCATCCCAGAGGAGAGGATCAAGGACAGAGGTAGTAAAGTAGCCATTTACTCCAAACAACTGGCAGAATTCTTGAACCAATCTTGTGGACTGCCTGTCGGGAGGAAGAGAGATCCAGAAATTCCTAACTTCCTCTTCAAGTGCCCTGAGGGGGAGGTAGCAGCGTTCGTTAGGGGATATTTTGAGGGCGATGGCACTGTTAGCAGGGGGACTGGAGGATATCCCACCATAAGGATCTACAGCTCCTCGAGGAAATTGTTATCCCAACTCCAAGCCCTATTACAACTGAGGTTGGGTATACCCTCGAAGGTCGAGGAGTGGAGGACGAAGTACGCTGACATGCATGCCCTCACCATTCAAGGGTTTGATGGGAGGAAGAGGTTTTTGGAATTAGTGGGAGCCATCACGGAAGAGAAAAGGAGAGCTTTGATGTCCTTAGAAAAGACGAGATTGAAGAGGAGTTCTCGACTCCTACCAAATATCAGGTCCCTCTTGAGAGGGTTGAAAGAAGAAAAGGGCGTGAGATATGAGGACATGAAGAGCTATCAAGGATACTTCTACGGTGATAAGAGATTGACCAAGAATACCTTGGAGAGAATAAACAAGTTGTTGAGGAACGAGAAGTTGGAAAAAATACTTAAACTGCAAGTGGACTGGGTCAGAATCGTTTCAAAAGAGGAGGTAGGCGAATGCGTCCTTTACGACTTCTCCGTTGATAAATATGAGAACTTCGTTGGGGGCCCCCTACTCATCCTTCACAACTCCAAGTGGGTAGGAGAGGCGGAGAAGAGGTTGAGACAGGTCTTCGAGGAGGCCGAGAAGAACGCTCCGAGCATCATATTCATAGACGAGATAGATGCCATAGCCCCGAAGAGGGAAGAGGTGATAGGTGAGGTAGAGAGGAGAGTAGTCGCTCAACTTCTGGCTTTGATGGATGGTTTGAAGTCCAGAGGCAAGGTGGTGGTCATTGCTGCCACTAATAGACCAAATGCCCTGGATCCTGCCTTGAGGAGGCCCGGGAGGTTCGACAGGGAGATCGAGATAGGAGTCCCTGATAGGAAGGGGAGGTTGGAGATCCTCAAGATACACACCAGGAACATGCCCCTGGCAAATGATGTGAACCTTGAAAAGCTGGCAGACATCACTCACGGGTTCGTGGGAGCTGACCTCGCTGCTCTCTGTAGGGAAGCAGCCATGAATGCCTTGAGGAGGGCGATAGCCAATGTGAGGTTGGAGGAAGGGGAGCCAGTCCCAAGGAAGGTCTTGGAACAGATAGTGGTCACCATGAACGACTTTAAGGATGCCCTCAGGAACATATCCCCCAGCGCCATGAGAGAGGTGATGATAGAGGTCCCGAAGGTCAGGTGGTCCGACGTCGGAGATCTCGAGGAGGTGAAGAGGGAGCTGAAGGAGGCGGTGGAGTGGCCCTTGAAGTATCCGGAGGCGTTCAAGCGAATGGGAATAAAACCGCCTAAGGGCATATTGCTCTATGGCCCCCCTGGGACGGGGAAGACTCTGTTGGCGAAAGCGGTGGCCACGGAGAGCGAGGCTAACTTCATCTCAATAAAAGGGCCTGAGATATACTCGAAGTGGGTGGGGGAATCCGAAAAGGCCATAAGGGAGACGTTCAGGAAAGCGAGGCAAGTGGCCCCTTGCATCATATTCTTTGACGAATTGGATGCCATAGCCCCGAGGAGGGGCTTAGATGTGGGTACGAGAGTGACAGAACAAGTGGTGAACCAAATCCTCACAGAGATGGATGGCTTGGAGGAACTATCTGATGTGGTCGTCCTAGCAGCCACCAACAGGCCGGATATGATTGATCCCGCCTTGTTGAGGCCAGGAAGGTTTGACAAGCTCATCCTCATCAAAGCTCCAGACAAAGAAGGGAGGCTCGCTATCTTCAAGGTCCACACAAGGAAGATGCCCCTGGCCAAGGACGTGGACCTGGAGAAGTTGGCGGAGGAGACTGAGGGATATTCTGGAGCGGACATAGCGGCCTTATGTAGGGAAGCTGCCATGGCTGCCTTGAGGGAAAACAAGGACGCGAAGGAAGTGAAGATGAAGCACTTCAAGAAGGCCATGAACCTGGTGAAGCCCAGCCTCACCAAGGAGGAGATAAAGTTCTACGAAGAGTTTAGCAAGCGCCTCCAAGCCGCGAAGATAGAAGAACCATCATACATGGGATGAACATGCACGAGGATAGGATCATTCAACTAATCCCAGAAATCACTTGGGAAGGCCTCATAAGGGAGATCGTGAGGAAGGAGGGAATGAATCCATGGGACATAGATCTCATCCTCTTGACGAACAAGTTCATGAAGGAGGTGAAGGAGAGGGACTTGGTGACCTCAGGGAGGTTCATCTTGGTCGCTTCCATGCTCTTGAGGATGAAAGCGGAATACATGAAGGAGGAATATGAGTACTACCTCTCCGAACTCGCAGGGGCAATAGATCTGAGAGAAGTCTTTGAGCTCCCAGAGTTGGAATTAGTGCCAAAACTGACCCCTCCCAGGAAGAGGAAGGTCACCCTTGACGAACTGATCTTCGCCCTCAAGAGGGCTATGAGGGTGAGCGAGAGGAGAGAGGAAAGGAGGAAGGAAAGGGAGAAGATAAGGGCCATAAGGCGCATGTTCAAGTCCATAGATTTGGAAGCCAGGATAAGGGAGCTCTACGACAGGATCAAGGAGTTCTTCAGGAGGAAGAAGAGGATTCACTTCTTCGAGATCGCTCCGAGTAAAGAGAGGGAGGACATCATATGGACTTTCCTCCCCTTGTTACACTTGGCCTCCCAAGGGAGGATAGAATTGGAACAGGAGAGACCATTCGGTGATATCTATGTTAAAGAGGCGAGTTGAGGCGTTGTTGTTCACCTCTCAGGACGGATTCACCCTGAGAGAATTGAGCGAGAGGCTAGGAGCAGATGAGAAGACGTTGAGAGGGATCCTCGAGGAGTTGAGGAAGGAATTCGAGAATAGGGGTTTCAAACTGTCCTCTGATGGTGGGAAGTGGAAGATGATAGTTGACCCGGAGTTGACTCACGTGGTCAAGGAACTCGCTCCAGCAGAGTTCCCAAAAGCGTTGATAGAGACCTTAGCTGTCATCGCTTACTTGTCTCCGACGACCCAAGCGGAGGTCATAAGGATAAGGGGGAACAAGGCCTATGAGCACGTGAGGGAATTGTGCGAGATGGGCTTCATAACCGCAAAGCCGTGGAAAAGAACCCTCAAGATAAAGCTCACTCAGAAGTTCTACCAATACTTTGAGCTCAAACCTGGAGAGGAGAAGAGGCTCCTCTCTAGAGGTTGACCACCTCACACTCCTTGACGTATTTCAGCATGACTTCCCTCGCCTTGAAAAGGAATTCTTTTGGTAGGGGAGGGATCCTCTCCCCGCTCAAAGTCTTTTGATTGGAATATTGTTGGATGACGTGGAGCCTCGCTCCCTCTATCAACTCCCCAATTTTCTCGTAGTCCTTTAGACCCAGGGAGGGATAGGCTGTGGTCCTGAACTCGTATTTTACCCCGGAGTCCATGATGATTTTTATGGCCTTTAAATCCTCCCTTTTTCTATTTCCACCCCAACAATCTCTTCGTATTTTTCCAGAGGAGCCTTCACGTCCATGGCTATGTAGTCTAGGAGGTTTTCCTCGATCAACTTCTCAATCATCTCCACGTTGTAACCATTGGTGTCGAGCTTCACCGCGAACCCCCTTTCCTTTATCTTCCTGATAAATTCAGGAAGGTTCGGGTGGATGGTGGGTTCTCCCCCACATATGACCACGCCATCCAACTTTCCCTTTCGACTTTCTAGGAAATCGAAGAAATACTCCTCCGGCACTTTCGGAGGAAATGGGGGGATCACCAACTCCGGGTTGTGACAGTAGACACACCTGAAGTTGCACCCCCCTAAGAAGACCGTACAAGCGACTTTTTCCGGGAAATCTATCAAGGTGAACTTCTGGATCCCTCTTATCATTTCAACGACTTGTCGAAGGTCTTCCTGAGCCTGAACTCCGCCTGCTTCCCGTCATTCCACTGGTTCACGGGCCTCAGGTAACCAACTACCCTCGAGTAGACCTCGCAGGGCACGCCATTCATCACATTCAGTCCCATGTGCTTCAATCTCTCTAACTCTTCCTTGGTGTGCTTTTTCGGGCAATACTTATGTTCCCCGGGTATGTAACCGTGGATCGGGCATATGCTGAAGGTGGGGGTAAAGGTAAAGTAGGGAAGTTCGTAATTACTGACGATTTTTTTTACCATGCTCTTCAAGGTCTTCGGATTCGGCTTTTCCCCCAACCATACGTGCACCACCGTCCCCCCAGTATACCTCTTCTGGAGGGAATCCTGGTGGTCCAACAGCTCGAAGACGTCATCGGTATAGTTCACTGGCAACCACGTGGAATTCGTGTAAAAGGGGGCTGCCCCTCTTCTCCACTCCTCCTCGTTCGCTACGATTATGTCCCCGAACTTCTCCTTGTCTATCTTTGCTAACCTGTAACTAGTTCCTTCGGCAGGAGTCGCCTCTAAGTTATACATGTTTCCCGTCTCCTCTTGAAACTCAGTTAAGACCTTTCTCATAAAATCCAAGACCTTCTCTGCGAACTTCTTCCCTTCTTCCTTCCATATTCCAAAACCAAATAAATTGAGGAGGGCCTCGTTCATTCCTATCAACCCGATGGTGGAGAAGTGGTTCTTCCAGTACTCCCCGAAGGTCTTCTTCACGTTCCTAAGGTAGAACCTTGAGTAGGGATATAATCCTCTCTCGGTCAACCTCTCTATGGTCTTCCTTTTTATCTCCAGACAGTTCTTAGCGAGGACCATCAACCTGTACAACCTGTCCATGAACTCGTCCTCGTTCCTGCTTAGATATCCTATCTTCGGCATGTTCAGGGTGACCACTCCCAAGCTCCCTGTGAGCGGGTAAGCCCCAAATAACCCCCCTCCTCTCTTCTTCAAGTCCCTTGTGTCCAACCTCAACCTGCAACACATGCTCCTGACATCATCAGGACTCATGTCGCTGTTGACGAAGTTGGCGAAGTAAGGGATCCCATATTTTGCGGTCATCTCTAGGACCAAATCGAAGACGGGGTTGTCCCAGTCGAACTCTTTTGTTATGTTATAAGTTGGGATGGGGAAAGTGAAGACCCTATTATTAGCATCCCCTTCCATCATGACCTCGCAGAACGCCCTGTTCAGGAGGTCCATCTCTTCTTGGAAATCTCCGTATGTGTCCTTCATGAACTTCCCACCGAAGATCACTGGAGCGTCTTCCATGAACTTTGGGACCTTTAAGTCCACGGTTATGTTGGTGAAGGGGGTTTGGAATCCGACCCTGGTGGGCACATTCATGTTGAATAAAAACCTCTGCATCTCTTGCTTGACTTGCTCATAGGATAAATTGTCGTACCTTATGAAAGGGGCGAGGAGTGTGTCGAAGTTGGAGACCGCCTGGGCACCAGCGGATTCGCCTTGAAGAGTGTACAAGTAATTGACTAGCTGTCCCAACGCCACCCCGAAGTGCTTTGGGGGTTTGGAGCTTATCTTACCGGCAGTTCCAGTAAACCCCGTGAGTAAGAGGTCTTGTAGGTCCCACCCTACGCAATAAGCCCCTAAGATTCCCAAGTCATGGATGTGGAAGTCCCCCTCCAAGTGGGCCCTCCTCATCTCAGGGGAGTAGATCTTCCTCAACCAATACCTGGAAATCACTTTGGTGGTGATGTAGGTGTTCAGGCCTTGAAGGGAGAAGTTCATGTTACTGTTTTCCCTCACCAACCAGTCCTCCTCATCAAGGTATTTATCTACCATCCTCACATCTTCGAATAGAGGACTTAATTCCCTTAACTCCCTGTGTTGTTCCCTGTAAACGATGTAAGCGCGAGCGGTCTTGAGGAATCCGGATTTCATGAGAACCTCTTCCACTATGTCCTGAATGTCCTCAACTCCTGGGATCCGTCTGGTGAACCTTTCCTCGAGGATCTTCACCACACGCTTGGTGAGATTCTCAGCGTTCTTTTCTCCTCCTTCTCCAGTGGCTTGGAACGCCTTCAAAATCGCGTTCTTTATCTTCTTGGGGTTAAATGGCTGGAGAGAACCATCTCTCTTCCTAATCTTTTCGAGCATGGCGTGGAGAAGAAGTTCTTGAAGTTTTTTATAGATTTGTCTACCTTCCAATATATCTCCCAGGATAAAGGTGAGAAAAATATTTATTTGAGCAGAGAGAGGGAGAAATATGCTCAAGATGAAAAGGATAACAGAGATGTACGGGAAGAGCGTCTATACCGAGGAGGGGGACTACTTCGGCGAGGTGGATGAACTCATCATAGAGGGAAACAAGGTGGCAGGTTGGAAGGTAAGGGCATCAAAGGGTTCCCTCCTCTCCAAGACCCTTGGAGGAGCCAAGGGAGTTCTGGTCCCCCACCAATTGGTCAAGGCGGTTGGGGATATAGTTATCATATCTAGAGCTACGCTCTCAGCTGAAGAGTAGAGATCCATATGAAGACGACGGAAGAGATCAAGATACCTGAGAAACTGATAGACCAAGTCATAGGTCAAGACGAGGCTGTAGAGATCATAAAGAAGGCAGCAAAGCAGAGGAGGAACGTCCTGTTAATAGGGGAGCCAGGGACAGGGAAGAGCATGATAGGTCAGGCCTTAGCAGAGCTCCTCCCAAAGGAGCAACTCGTCGACATCCTAGCCCTCCCAAACCCCAAGGACGAGGACAGGCCCCTGATAAAGACCGTCCCCGCTGGGCAGGGGAGGAAGATAGTCGAGAACGCGAGGTTAAAGGCCCTCACGGTGAGTCAAGATAGAGGGTGGCTCTTCATCATTTTGCTCATAGTTGGCATGTCCGTCTTCTCTTTCATATCGGACTGGCTCATCTCTCAAGAAAAGAGCGAGATCCTAGCAGCTGCTGATAGAATATCCTCTACCTTGATGACTATGTTGATAATCATCATGGCCACCATGTTCTACCTATCTTATAAGTTGAGGGTCGGGAGGGTGAGGGTAATAGCTCCAAAGGTCATAGTGGACAACAGCGATAAAGATATCGCCCCCTTCGTGGACGCTACCGGACTCCACGAGGGAGCCTTGCTGGGCGACATAAAGCACGACCCATTTCAGACAGGAGGATTGGGAACTCCAGCCCACGAGAGGGTGGTGGCAGGAGCGATCCACAGGGCGCACAAAGGAGTTCTTTTCATAGACGAGATAGGGACCTTAAAGCCAGAGATGCAGGTGGAGTTGCTGACCGCCATGCAAGAGAAGAAGTATCCCATAACGGGGA
>JAGHCF010000039.1:0-6611 GCA_021160605.1 Nanobdellota archaeon
ACCCTTGACGAGTTCTTCCATCCTCTTCAAAGCCCCGGCTATCCTCCCGCTCACGAACAACACTTCTGCCAATTCTGTATCTGGCTTGACGAGCTCCACCTTGATGTCATATTTCCTCTCCGCCTTGGACTCGACGATCTCGCATCTTTCTGATAAGAACTTCGCCACCTCTTCCTTGTTCCCTATGGTGGCGCTCAGCCCTATGATTTGGAAATCTCCTGCCAGGAGCCTCAACCTCTGGAGGGCGATGCTCAACTGGGAACCCCTCTTGCTGTTCACCAGTTCGTGGACCTCATCCACCACCACAACCCTTACGTTCTTCAAGTGCTCCCTCATCCTCTTCCCAACCAGGATGGCTTGAAGGGTCTCGGGGGTGGTGATCAACACGTCTGGGGGCAACTTGGCCTGCATGGCCCTAACGCTCCTCTCCGTGTCACCGTGTCTTATGTCCACCTCTATCCACAACCTCGAACCCAAGTCAGCTATCCTCCTCAATATATCCCTGTTTAATGCCCTCAGAGGACAGATGTAGAGCATCTTTATGCCCTTCCCTTCATTGGACAACTTGTTGAACAAGGGGAGCACCGCAGCCAGGGTCTTACCATGACCCGTGGGGGCGATGATGAGCAAGTCCTTCCCTTCCAACACCTTCGGTATCGCCTTCTCTTGGATCTCTGTCTCCCTATCATAACCCATCTCCTTCAACCACTCCCTTATCTCCCTCCTCAAGAGCTTGAACATATGGTATAAGGTGGAAAAATTAATTAAAAAAGGGAACCATTTCCAAGCATGGACTCCGTTCTGAAGAAGGTGATGAGGAGGATAAAGCCCAGTAGGAGCGAGGAGAGGAAGGTGGAAAAAGAAGTGAGAGGGTTCGTGGAAGAGTTGGAGGGGAGGATAGAGAAGAGCGAGTATGAAGCAGAGGTGTTGGTCGGTGGTTCCTACGCCAAAGGAACTTGGCTACCAGACCCGGATGTGGACATCTTCGTGAGGTTCGAGAAGGGAAACAATTTGTCGGAGAGGTTGAGGGAGATCTTGAAGGGCTTGAAGTACGAGGAGGTAAGGGCGTCCAGGAATTACTACAAAATTGGGAGGTTCGAAGTCATTCCCATCTTGAGGATAAGTTCCCCAGAAGAGGCCAAGAACTCCATGGACGTATCCCCCTTTCACGTGGATTTTGTGAGGAAGAACTTGAAGAGGCCGGATGACGTGAGGCTGTTGAAGGTGTTCTGTAAGGCCATAGGTGTCTATGGAGCGGAAAGTTATGTGTCCGGCTTCTCAGGTTACGTGTTAGAGCTCTTGATATGCTACTACGGCTCCTTCAAGAGGTTGTTCGAGGAGGTGGAGAACTGGAGGCCAAAGGTCTACCTCAGCTTCTCGAAAAGGAGGGAGAAGCTCTCCGAGGCGAAGTTGAAATCCCCCCTAATCTTGATAGATCCCGTCCTTCCCACGAGGAACGCTGCTGCGAGCTTGAACTACGAGAACTTCTCCAAGTTCGTGTTCAACGCCAGGCTGTTCTTGAGGAGACCTTCGACCAAGTTCTTCGAGGTGAAACCCATAGATGAGGACTTCCTGAGGAGACGCTCCTCGGAGAGGGGAACTAAGCTCTTCCTGAAGAAGGTGAGGGTGAAGGGGAAAAGGGACGTGTTCCTCGCGAAGCTCAAGCGCAAATTGGACAGGATAAAGTCAAGGGTGGAGAGGTATGGATTCTCTGTCTACGATTACGGCTTCCAGGAGTTAGGCGACGGAGTCCTCATCTACTTCGAGTTCGAGACGTGGAGGTGCTCGAAGAGAGGGAGGCATTTGGGCCCCCCTGTCTGGGTTCCGAAGGAGCACTTCGAGCGTTTCCTGAAGAAGTGGAAAGATGTCTATGTTCACGGGACCAGACTCGTGGCTGATGTGGAGAGGGTTGACGACGCGAGGGTTCTCTTGAGAGATTTGTTGAGGGAATATGACGTATAACGAGTTCCTCATGAAGAGATATGAGGAGATGTTGGGGTCGAGGTTTAAGGAGTTCTTGGAAGCCAGCAGGAAACCCCTCCCGAAGTACATAAGGGTGAACACCTTGAGGATAAGACCAAAGGAGCTCAGGAAGAGGTTGGAGGAGAAAGGGTTCGAGTTGAAGAAAGTGATGGATTATTGTTTCTTAGTTAAAAAGGCTCCCATCTCGATAGGAGCCACCACCGAGTACCTCTTGGGATACTACTTCCTCCAAGATTACTCCTCCCTCTTCCCCACCATAAACTTGGATCCCAAACCTGGGGAAATCGTCTGGGACATGTGCGCTGCCCCTGGAGGGAAGACCACCCACTTAGCCCAGTTGATGAAGAATCAAGGGGTGATAGTGGCCACTGATGTGAGGAAGGTGAAATCTTTGTGGTACAACGTCATGCGCATGGGGGTGACCAATGTCATCATTTATCAGAGAGATGCGAGGGAAGTGAAATATAAGTTCGATAAGATCCTCTTGGATGCCCCCTGCACGGGGACTGGTATCTTGAGGAGGGACCCCACGAGGGCGAGGGTCAAACCCAGGGACATAAGGAAAGCATCCTCTTTACAGAAGGAGCTGATGAAAACAGCATATGAGAACTTGAAGGAGGGAGGAACCTTGGTTTACTCCACCTGCAGCTTGGAACCGGAGGAAAACGAGGAAGTAGTAGAATATGCCCTATCCTTGGGATTCGAGCTGAAGAGGGCGATAGGGGGAGAGGAAGGGTTATTGAAGGGGACGGTGAGGATATGGCCCTTCGAGAGCTCAGGCTTCTTCATAGCCAAATTGGTGAGACCATGCGAATAAGGGGAAAGGAGTTTAAGGTCACGAAGGAGATGAAGGAGATCATAAGAGAACTGGGAGAACCCTACGCTGCGGGCATTTACATGGAATTCCCCAGCCTTCACGCCCTGATAACCTCCCAGGTGAATTTCCCGAGGGTTTTCGTGGATGACCACGCTGAGCAACTTTTCCTTTACGGGAGGGATGTCTTCTTGAAGTCGATCATCAGGAAGGAGGCAGACGAGGGGATAGTCATAGTTTGCAACAAGAGGGGAGAGCCCCTTGGGTTCGGGAAATTCGGGAAGAGGTTGATCAAGAACATCGCAGACCTCGGGATGTACTTGAGGGAGGAGGACTAAACGATTTTTATCAAATCGGTCAGGATGATCTCCTCGACTTCCATCTCCTTGGCGAATGGCCCCGTTAATTCCTGGGAACCCGTGAACAGGGGATTGAAGGCGGGCATCACGATCACCTTCTTATCCCTCCACCTCCCCATCAACCAACAGCTCTTGAAGACGGGATGACCAAGGGAATCCTCATATTTATACACGGGGTGGATGTGCCCTATCACCAAGGTCTTCACGTGCTCTAACAATTCGTCGGAAGGCCTCGCGTGTCCGTGCAGGAACCCCACTTTTCCCACCCTGAATTCTTTTAAGACCTCCACGTCCACGAGTTTTTCTATGTCCCCGTCGTGGTTTCCCTTGACGATCACCACTCTATCGAACAACTCCTTCAACCTCCGCACGAAATAGGGGACCTCCTTCATCTCTTGGACGGAGAACTCGGGGATGTTGTGCTTCAGGTCTCCCAGGATCAACAACCTCCTTTCCTTCTTCCTCAACTCCCTTATCCTCCTCAACATGTCCTTGGTCTGGCTTGGTATGTTGTACCCCTTCTCCTCCAGCTCCTTTTCGTAACCTATGTGTAAATCTGCTAGGACTAACCATCCCCTATACCTCATGACGCTGTCCTCGAGCATAACTATTTAATTCAGTTCTACCTTTTTGTCCGTTATGGAATGCCTCTTTTGCGATATAGTGAAGGGGAAGACGCCTTCCTTTAAGGTCTACGAGGATGGGGAGTTCATGGCGGTGTTCGATATAAGGCCGGCGAACCCAGGACACTTGATCCTCCTCCCGAAACGTCACGTGGTCTTCTTGAGCGATATGAGCGATGAGGAGATAGGGAAGTTCTTCTCCCTTGCGAGCAAGTTGGCGAGCTTGGTGGTGAAGGCGGTGGAGGCAAAGGGTTATAACCTCATATATTCCGCTGGGGCCCAAGCAGGCCAGCTAACCCCCCACGTCATCCTCCACATCATCCCGAGATTTGAAGGGGATGAAGTGAAGATCTTCTGGGAACCAAAATCCATGAGCGAAAAGGACTTCGAGAGGATAAGGGAGAGGATCCTGAAGTTCTTCGAGGGAAAGGAAGAGAAGAAGGAGAAGAAAAAGGAAAGGAAGGAGGAGAAAAAGCTCTATAAGGTGGAGCCCAGGATCCCAAGGTATTGGTGAGGAAGGAAATAAGTGAGGAGGAGGGACAGAAGGAAGGCCGGGACGAAGGGAACACCTTCCCTTATCTTCACCCTATTGATCTTCGACTTCCTTAAGATTTCTATTTCCTTCTTGCTCAATCCCTCCCCCCTCTTCTCTATCCTTAACTTCCCAACCCTTATGGGCTCCACTAACCAATCTCCTTCCGTTAACTTCTCAGGAGGGACCTCCTTCACGAAGAACTTCTGCTCGATGTCCTTGAGCATGGGGAGGAAGGAGGCCACCAAGATGGTGAGGGGAGGAAGGATCCCCACCTCCCTTGGCAAGAATTTGAATAAGAGGAAGGAGACCAACATCCCGCATGAAGCGATTAACTTCTGCTCTCGGGTGGACCTAAACCCATTCTTCAGACCGATGGTCAAGGTGTAGAGGACGCTGTAAAACGTCCCGAAGACGATCAAGTTCACGAAGAAGGGAAGGATGAAGAACCCTTTCTTCGGAAAATAACCCAGGAGGAAGGAGGAAGCGACCATGAGCTTGACGTCTCCTCCTCCCCATTGGCCCGCCTTATATAACAGGTAGGAAATGCCCCCTAAACCGAGGAGCACGGGGAGACAGTAAAGGAAGTAAGAGACGTCTTCTAAGGACCAGAAGAGCCTCAAACCAATCCCTATGAGGATGAGGGAGTGACTCAAGGGGTCCGGGACCTCCCTGGTCCTCAGGTCGAAGTAACTAGCGAGGAGGAAGCCGATGAAGGAAATTAAGACCATCAACCACTCCATGGCATAGACTGATAAACATTATTAATAATGTTTCCGAAAATCATCTCATGCTTTACCTGATAGGCATGGGCATCCACGACCCGAGGGATATGAGCGTCAAAGGGTTAGAAATAGCTAAGAGGTGTGAAGAAGTGTTCTATGAAAGGTATACTTCTCCCGTGAGCGTGGAAGGTTTGAGGGAGCTCTTAGGCAAAGAAGTGAAGGAGTTGAGGAGGGAGGATGTGGAAGAGAGCGATTTGTTAATAGAAAAGGCCAAGGAGAAGGACGTGGCCTTCTTAGTCCCAGGAGACCCGCTAGTGGCCACTACTCATCAAGAGTTGGTCTTGAGGGCGAGGAAGAAGGGAATTAAGGTGAAGATCATTCACTCCTCCTCAATCGTGAGCGCTGTCTGCGAGACAGGGTTGCATATTTACAAGTTCGGTAGGGTGGCCAGCATCCCGAAGACGAGGGAAGACTTTTTCCCTACCAGCCCCTACCACGTCTTGAGGGAGAACTTGGAAAGGGGGCTTCACACTCTCTTCCTCATAGACCCAGAGATAAGCCTCGAGGAGGCGGTGGGATACCTGTTCGAGGCGGAGAGGAAGGAGAAAAAAGGGGTCATAAGCGAAGAGACCAAAGGTGTCTCCCTCTCTCTGGGAGAAGAACCCGAGATCGTCTACGGAAAGCTGAGGGATTTGAAGGGGAGGGGAAAACCACAATCTTTAATTATCCCGGGCGAGTTGCACTTCACGGAGGAGGAGTTCTTGAGGTGGTGGGAACATGGGGAAGAAGAGAAGGGGTAGGACCACATACGTCTCCTGCGATAGGTGCGGCATGAGGATCGCTAGGTCCAAGGCCCACATCATCTACAAAAGAGGCATGAAATATTACCTATGCGTTCGTTGCTCTAAGAAGGCTAAGATCACAGGAAAGGGGAGAATAATATACCAATCAAGGAGACGCAGATAAGTCGAGGACGATGTGGTTCACCCTTGGCCCGAACCTCTTGATCTTGGTGACCTTCTCCACCTCTATGTGTTTTCCCACCTCCCTTCCGAGCTCTTTCAACTCCTCGACGATGGAATCGTATCCCTTATCCATGTCATAGACAGTATGATAGTAAATCTTTCCTTCCTCTAAAGTCATCAAGGCGTGTTTGAAGCAATGTTTCGGATTGGGCAACAAGCCCATGATCACCTCATCCACTTGGAACTTCTCCCTCTCTATCACCTCCCTTGCATCCCCGAGGAAAGGTATGACCTTAGAATTTAATCCGTTCAGCTTTATGTTCTCCTTTAAATAATGAAAAGCAACGGGATTCTTCTCTATTGCGTAGACCCTCTTTACCTTCTCATTTTTTCCAGCAGGTATGGAAAAGTAGCCTATTCCTGCGAACATGTCCAAGACCACACCCCTCGTCACCTCCTTCATCCTCATCCTCTCCTTGATGTTTCCCTTACAGAACATGAGCTTCGAGACATCCAACTTGAATAAACACCCATTTTCCTTGTGTGTGGTTTCCGTCCCGTCGCCAGCTATCACCTCGATGTTCGGGACCCTGAACTCTTCTCTTATCCT
>JAGHCF010000073.1:0-11314 GCA_021160605.1 Nanobdellota archaeon
CATATCCCCAAATGGTGGGGGCAATGGAGTCCACGAACATCCTTATGAGCTTCCTCGGGTTCTTCTTCCCTATCTCAGCCAATTCCCTTATCTTCTTCACGTCCTCCTCATCTATCTCCAGTTCCTCGTACTCTTTTTCCAAGAACTCCACGTTATTGGCTTCCACTATGAGATCGAAGTGAGTGGATTTACTTCCTCCCCTTAAGTATATGGGGACCTCCTTCACGATGCCTACGACCCTCACCTTAGATCCAGGGGCTGTCTTTCTCACGATGGTGGGGTCCACCAAGTCCCCTTGAAGGAAGACGGAGATGCGCTTTGGCTGTTCTCCTCCCTCCAACAGTTCAGGGATCTCTTCTAACACTATCCTCTGGGTATCCACCATTCGCTTGTCCGCCACGTCAAACCTTCCAGTCCTCCCGCAGTTGGGACACCTGCTGGGCTTTTTTATTAACTTCCCAGTTTGCCTCACCTCGATCATGTACCCGCAACTCGGACACTGATACACTATGATGGCTGCTACGGGCCTCACATCACTGGCCAATCTCACCACACCGTCGAGATAGATCAACTTCCCTATGTGCTTACTCCTTATGTCCTTGACCATGAGGAAGCGCGTTTCCGGGAGATTGGTTATCCTAGGAACTATGTCATAATCGGGTTCA
This sequence comes from Nanobdellota archaeon, assembly GCA_021160605.1. GTDB lineage: Archaea > Nanobdellota > Nanobdellia > B33-G15 > B33-G15 > B33-G15. The sequence continues at coordinate 666 of JAGHCF010000073.1, forward strand.
ATTTCCTTCAGGACTTTCCTCAAAGCTTCTAGAACGGTTTCAGGATCGTCCAATAATTTGTCCCCGAGCTCTGGGTTGAATCTGTCAAGATCCTGGAAGTCCACGATGAGAGCTTTTTTCCCCTTCTCCACGACCTTTAAGAGTTCATCATAGTACTCTCTCTCCACGAACCTCTTCAACTCTTCGAACATCTCCTCCTCCATCATTTTTTCATGATCTTCTTCAAGGTTTTAACCAAATCATCTATCGCCCTCTTGATCTCCCTCTTGTTTTTGGCTCCCGTACAGACTATTTTCCCGGTTCCGAACAACAGGAAAGTGATGTGGGAATCTGGCACCTTGTAGACCAATCCAGGGAATTGTTCTGGCTCGTACTCCGCTGTCTTGAGTTTGAAGGCCAAGTCCACCAAATTAAGCTTTTCGCCTATGTTTCCGCTAGCCACCACGTTTTGAACTTCTATGTCAGGCTTCCTGGTGAATTTTATACCCACCTTCCTCAATTCCCTCATCACGAGCTTGACCGCTCTTTCCACGTCGTCCTCGCTCTTCGTGCCCGTGCACACTATCTTCCCGGTGCTGAACACGAGGGCAGTTATCCCTTCTTTTTCCAACTTTAGGACCAACCCGGGGAATTGTTCCGGAGTGTACTCCGTGTTTGGGAGCTTCCTGGAGACCTTTTCCAAGGGCACGTTCACGTGCAGGTCAGCACTCGCCACCACGTTTTCTATCTTGTATTCTTTCTTGAACATGAGTCTCACCACTATTTATAAAGGAAGAAAAGTATTTAAGCTTTCAAAGGAAGCAGGCGAAATCAAGGGGTTAAGAGGGTTATCTTCACCTTCTTATCTCCTATCACGTACTCCTTCTCTCCCTCTCCGAACTCCAATCTGGAATTGGTCTTCTCCTCTATCTCCCCCCTATGTTTCTCTACCATCCTCTTCAGTTCCAAGTCACAAGATATCCTCGCCACGCAGAAATCCCCTCTTTCCAACTTATGCTCCTTCCTGAGTTGTTGTATCCTCCTCACGAGCTCCCTCACGTAGCCCTCTTCCTTTAACCTCTCATCCAGGGAGAAGTCCACGTACATGACCCTCTCCCAGACCTCAACCGCCACGAGCCTAGGAGGCGTCTTTATCTCGAACTCAAAATCCCTGTGAACGAGTTCGTACACCTCTCCATCTATCTCAAGGGGGAACTTCCCATCCCTGTCCAACTTATTCCTTATGGATTTTCCATCCGCCCCTATGAGTTTTGAGATTATGGTGGGGACTACCTTGTCCCCAAATCTCTTCAGACTCTCGTAGTTGAACTTGAAGTCTATTCCCACCTCTTCTGGATGCGAGAATATGACCTCTATGTCTTTCACGTTGGCCACCTCTTTCACTATCTCCTCATGGGGGACTCCCTTCCCCACCAGCATGACCCTCCTCAAGGGCCACCTTATCCCGACCCCCGCTTGGTCCCTCGCCCTCAAGATCGCTCCCACAACTTCTCTCACTTCCCTCATTTCTTCCTCCACTTTCTCGTCTATGAGCCTCCCGTCGGGCTTGGGCCAGGATTGGAGGTGGACGCTCTCCCCGAACATCTTCCTGTATATCTCGTCGGTCACGAAGGGGGTTATGGGAGCCATTAGCCTCAGCAGCACCTCATAGACATAGGCCAAGTTGCCCAAAACCACTTCCGCCTCTTTCCTTCCCTTATTGAACAACCTGTTCCTCACGAGTTTCACGTACCACTTACTCAAATCGGAAATGAACTCCGTCAAGAGCTTCCCTGGCTCGCTCAGGAGATAGGATTGGAACAACTTGGTCACTTCTTTCGTTAAGGAGTTGATCCTGGAGACCGCCCACTTGTCCTCAAACCTCTCAGTACTGACCTTAGGCTTCACCTTTATCTTATGTAGCTTGGCAGCATTCTTCATCAAGAACTGGAGGTTCCACAACATGTTTAAAGTCTTATATCCCTCCCTCAATGTCTTTTCATTATATCTCACGTCCACCCCTGGATTCGATGTGCTCATCATGGTTATCCTGAACACGTCCGCACCGAATTTCTTCAGGATCTCGGGAACAGGGACGTAGTTCCCCTTTCTCTTGCTCATGTCTTCCCCTTTCTCGTCAAGCATATAGCCGTGCATGTAAACTGCCTTGTATGGGCACTTCCCGAAGAGCATGGTGTTCATGGCCATCAGGGAGTAGAACCATCCCCTTATCTGATCGTGAGATTCTATGATCAGGTCAGCCGGATAAAGCCTCTTAAATGGTTCTTCTTTCTTTGGGTAGGAAAGGCTGGCGAAGGGGACGCAGGCGGAGTCTATCCAAACATCCACCACGTCTGGGCTCCTCCTGAACGTCCCCCCACACTCGCATTTCCAAGTGACTTGATCTATGTGGGGTTTGTGTAGGTCCTTTGGCTTTTTCTTCAATTCCTTTGCGCTCCCTATCACCACGAACTTACCGCACTTATCGCACGTCCAGACCGGGAAAGGAATCCCCCAATACCTCTGTCTGGTGATGCACCAATCCTTTATGCTCTCGAGCCAGTTAGCGAACCTCCTTTCCCCGGCCCACTCGGGGACCCACTTCACCTTTTTGTTCTCTTTCAACATTTTCTCCTTGAGTTTCGTCGCTCCTATGAACCATTGGTCCGTTGCCCTGAAGATGACGGGGGTCTTGCACCTCTCACACACGGGATAATCGTGTTCTATCTCCTCTTTCTTCACTAGCAGGCCCTTTCTTTCCAAGAGCTCTACTATCCTCCAATCATCTTTCCTGGCCACGAAACCGCTTAGGGGCCCCACATCCCTCAAGACCCCAAATTCGTCCACTGTATTGAAGGGTGGGAGCCCATATCTCTGTCCCACTTCGAAGTCCTCCGGGCCACATCCAGGAGCGGAATGAACGAGCCCCGAACCTGTCTTCACGTCCACGTATTCCTCGCTCAAGACCACCTTGAAAGCCCACTCTTCCTTCATCTCTTGGAGCTTTTGGATCTCGGTTATGAAGGGGTGCCAGTAAGCCAAACCCTCTATGTCCTTCCCCTTGAATTCCTCTAGGATCTCGTAGTTCTTCTCTGGTAGGAGGTGGTCCAACCCTTCTTTGGCTAGGATCCACACCTCCCCATTCGTCCTCACCCTGACGTAATCCTCCTTGGGGTGAGCCATCACAGCGAGGTTGTAGGGAATGGTCCAGGGGGTAGTGGTCCATATGATCAAGTACTCATTGTCCTTTCCCTTGAGGGGGAACTTCACATAGATGGAGCTCTCCCTCAACTTTTTGTAGACGATCTCATAGTTCTGAGCTAGGGCCGTGGAACACCTGGGGCACCAGTGCAGGACCCTTTTCCCCTTGTACAACAACTTCTTTTTCCAAGCCTCTTTTAGAGCCCACCAGACCGATTCTATGTAATCGTTATTTAAGGTCAGGTAGGGTTTTTCCCAAGTAGCCCACTCTCCCAACCTCTCAAATATCTTGGACATCACCTTCACGTTGTGTTCCGCCAATTTCCTACATTCCCTTATGAACCTCTCCTCCCCGAATCGCTTGATGTCCTCCTTGTTCTTCAACCCGAACTTCTTCTCCACAGTGGTCTCGATTGGCAGGCCATGACAGTCAAATCCGGGCTGATCCCACACGTCATAGCCGTTCATCCAATAAAACCTCCTCACCATGTCCTTGTGAACTCTATTCCAAGCGGTCCCAGGGTGAGGATCTCCGTTGGCATAAGGTGGGCCATCCATGTAAAAGAACTTCTTTCCCTTCCTGTTCTTCGCTTTCCTCTTCTTATGAGTCCCCTCCCTCTTCCAGACCCTCAAGACTTTCTCCTCTATCTTCTGGGGCTCATAGTCCATGGACACCACCTAGAAGTAGGCCGAATTTAAAGGTTTTCTCGGATCCGATGATCACCGGCCATGATTTCACTTATTTCTCAGCTTTTAAAAGCTTTTTGAGTTAAAAGGTTTAAAAACCAACTCGCCATTTTTAATCCATGAGGGTCATCGTGGGCTCTGGGAACCCCGTGAAGATAAAGGCGGTGAAGGACGCTTTCTCCAAGGTCTTCGAGGATGTGGAGGTTGTTGGGAAGAAGGTCGAAAGCGGCGTTTCCCCACAACCCATCGGAGAAGAGACCTTTGAGGGAGCAAGGAACAGGGCTTTGAGGTTGAAGGAAAAGGAGAAGGGAGATTTCTTTGTCGGAATCGAAGGGGGGATCATAAACCTGTTTTCGAAATGGTTCAACTTCGCAGCCGTATGCATAGTTGATAAGAGAGGCAGGATGGGCTACGGTGCTTCCCCCTTGTTTCCTCTTCCGGAATTGGTGATCAAGCAACTCTTGGAAGGAAAGGAGTTAGGGGACGTGATGGACGAGATCGAGGGGAAGAAAGGGGTGAAGTACGGTGAAGGAGCCATAGGTTTCTTCACCAGAGGAGCCATGGACAGGAAGGAACTCATGGAAAAAGGCGTCATTTGTGCCCTGATCCCCTTCCTGCACGAAGAAATGTTTGAAATCAAAAAGAAGTTTTTATAAAGCGAGGAGATTTCTCTCATTTTCATGGAGATATGGACGGAGAAGTACAGGCCGAAGACGTTGGATGAAGTGGTGGGGCAAGAAAAGGTGGTGGAAAAGCTCAAGGCCTTCGTCAAGGCTAAGAACCTGCCTCACCTCTTATTCGCAGGCCCTGCTGGGACAGGAAAAACGACCTGTGCCCTCGCCATCGCTCGAGAACTTTATGGTGAAGAGTGGAGGGATAACTTGTTAGAATTGAACGCCTCGGATGAAAGGGGGATAGACACCATAAGGACGAAGGTGAAGGAATTCGCTAGGACCAGACCCATAGGCGACTTCCCTTTTAAGATCATACTTTTGGACGAAGCTGACGCCCTCACCAGGGACGCCCAACAAGCCCTGAGGAGGACTATGGAGAACTTCTCCTCCACTTGTAGGTTCATCCTTGATTGTAACTTCTCCTCTAAGATAATTGAACCCATCCAATCGAGATGCGCCATCTTTAGGTTCAAGCCCTTGGAGAAGGAAGCCATCCAAAAGTATATCATGAGGATCGCGAAGGAGGAGAAGCTCAAGTTGGACAAAAAAGCCTTGGACGCCATTTACTTCGTTTGCCAGGGAGACGCGAGGAGAGCGGTCAACATCCTTCAGTCCTGTGCCTCTTTGGGAAAGGTGATAACTGAGAAGATGATCTATGAGATGGCAGGAGTAGCCCAGCCTAGGGAGTTGGAAGACGTCTTGAAGAAGGCGTTGGGAGGGAAGATAAGAGAAGCCATGGACCTGTTGATGGATATCATGATGAAGTACGGGTTGAGCGGATTGGATGTCCTGAAGCAGATGCAGGCCATAATAGTGGATTCTGATATAGAAGATGAGGTGAAGGTCAGGATCATGGACAGGATAGGTGAGTACGAGTTCAGGATGGTCCAAGGTTCTGACGAGTTCTTGCAATTAGAGGCCTTGTTGGCTCAGTTGCAATTAGTGGGGAGAAAATGAGATACGAACCTTCCCTTAAGGAAATAGTCGGGCAGGCCAAGGCCATTTCAACCATTCTCCAGTTCCTTCAACACTTCAAGCCCGGGAAGGCCTTGTTGTTGTATGGTCCCCCTGGAGTGGGGAAGACAGCCACGATCCACGCCATCACTAGGGAGTACGGGCTCGAGCTCGTGGAGTTGGACTCCAGTACTAGAAGGGATGCTAAATCCATAGAGTGGGTGGCTGGAAAGGCAGGAAAGCAGGCATCCCTGTTCCTGAGGAAGAGGCTCATCTCCATAGATGAAGTAGACGGGATAAGCGAGAGGGGAGGAATAGCTGCCCTCGTGAAGCTCATTCGGACCTCTTCACACCCAGTTGTCCTCATCGCCAATGATCCTTGGTCCAAGAGGCTTAGGCCCTTGAGGCCTTACGTCAAATTGGTGGAGTTCAGGAAGCTCACGGAGAGGGATATAAGGAAGATACTTCAGAACTACGCAAAAAAGATGGGGATAAGTTACGAAGAAAAAGTCTTAGAGGAATTGGCGAGGAGGGCGAGAGGTGATGCGAGGGCCGCGATAAACGACCTTTACATGCTAGCCCAGGGAAAGGAGAAAGTCACTGAGGAGGATCTCGAGCTGTTGGGTTTCAGGGAGAAGGAGAAAGAGGTGTTCGAAGCGCTCAAACTGATCTTCAAGAGGAAGGGTTTCAACGCCATCTTCGCGACTTCCAACTTGGATATGGATTTGGACGAGTTCAAGTATTGGGTGATGGAGAACATAGCTAGGGATTATAAGAAGCCTGAGGAGATAGGGCGGGCCTATGACTGCTTGAGCAGGGCAGACATCTTCCTCTCGAGGGCGAAGCTCATGAATTACTATCGCTTCCTGATATATGCCAACACCCTCCTGACTGCTGGGGTCTCCCTTTCGAAGGAAGAAGTTTACAGGACCTTCACTCCATTCAAGAGCCCCTCTAAAATAAGGAAGATGACTTTAACTAAACAATACAGGCAGACATTTCGAAGGATAGGGGACAAAGTGGCGGAACTGTGCCACACCTCTCAGGGAAAGGCTGTTAGGGAAATAGTGCCATACTTGAGGTTCTTCCTCAAGAGCGAGAAGTTCAAGGAGTGGGCAGAAGAGGTGTTTACCTCAGAAGAGCTCAACTTCTTAGCTAACCTCAGCTGAGACCCTTACCTTGGAGCTGACCAAGTTCACTTTCATCTTCTCTAATTCATCAAGGAAGACGTACCCCCCTTCAAAGGACTTTTTCCAGTAACCGTACTCCCAGCTCGAGAACTCGTCCGGGAGGAGGTACACTTTCGGGTCTTTGTCCCCTTGAACTTCCACCCACATGAAATTCGTGCCCGCGGATAGGTTTCCAGGATATAACTTGGAGTACGGCACGAACGCGATCAGAGCCCCTTTATCATCCCTCTTCCCTAACCACACGTACTTCTCTTGATTCACCTCCTCATAACTTATGTTCTTGAACGTGGACTCCTCCCCTTGGAAGTACATGTAGTAATCGTCGTCCCCATTCACGCTCCAGAACGGGCCGAACCTCACCCTTTCGGGACCAGAGACTTCAACTAGGATGAATGGGTTGAAGGCGAAGATCGTGAAGTTGTAATGGACGTTCAGGGCCTGAGCACCTATCTTTATCGCAGCTGGTCCACTCTCGAGCACTGTAAAATTGGACAGATTGAAAGCCTCATGAGTTCCATTGAATGTGTACCACTTGTTCGCGCTAGCGAACCAGTTAGGAGAGCCCTCATAACTGAAATAATAGTCATCAAAGTCCCATTCTATGAAGGAATTGCTGACCTCAAGGTCACTCTTGTTGAAAGAGAGGTCTGATCCCTCAGCGTGGATTATGGACTTGTTATCATAATACACGTAGTATTTTCCACTTCCCAGGATGGAGAGGAGACTTCTGCTCTCGTAGTGTTCCTTTATCTCCTCCCCATTTAGCACTCTCGTGTAAACTCTGACTTCGTCGATGAGGCCATTCCAGAAGCTACTCGGTGAAGCGCCAGACCAGTAAGCACCCACGTAGAAGGAACTGCCAGGTAAGTTGGACCAATCCGTTATGTTCTTCACGTTCGTCCCGATTAATTTGCCATTCAAGTATAACTTATGTTCTCCTGTTGACTTGTCGTAGGTCATCACCACGTGATACCACCTACCTGGTTCTATGCTCCCTCCTTGAATGGTGCTCTGTGAGTCCGGATTGGAGTAGTTTCCGACTATCGCTCCGTAGACCTTCCCGTAGTACTGCCTTATGTAAATAGTCCCCATGCTGCTCGTCTTCGCTAGGACGAATCTCGATGGTTCGGAAGAAGGGGAGTAAGACAAGAACCAAGCCTCTAGCGTGAACGACGCGCTTGAGGGGTCAAAAACCCCTCCTCTTTGGACATAGTCGTTTTGTCCGTCAAATTCTAAGGCACCGTTGAACTTCCCCGTGACCCAGTCAGGGCCCTCTTGATCGAGATACAGCTTGTAGCTGTCGCCTTGGGAGAAACCTGTGAGCTCCGTGGAGAAGTATAACACCCTGTAAGAGGTACTCACGTAATCGTAATCCGCGATGGTAGTCGTTTGCCCAGCTGCGGCCCCGCTTGTGGCCTTGAAGGTCCATCCATTGTAAAAATCGTCTGAAGTGGACAAGCTATCGTCATCCACACACTGAGTCGAGTTCGTGTCTGCCACGTCCGCTGTGCTCGAGACTTGATAGTAATAGAGAGTGCCATCGTTGCCGTTGCCGCTCGAATCATGAGCCGTGCTTCCAGATCCTTCGTCGAAGTGATAGGTTAAAACGTTATACTCGTCTGGCGTTTCATATGGGTACTCAGCCTCCGCGTGAAGTTGGGAGGGCATGACATTACCATATTCATCAGCGATTACTATGCCTTCTGCTTCGGGTAAGTGCAAGTTGAAAGAAACGGGCCAACTTGCCCTGTCTTGCATTAAGTAGATGGTCTTCCTCCACCTTGGTGTGATTTTCCTCTCATAGTGTTCTTTTACCTCTTCCGCACTAAGCACGCGGTTGTACACGCGGACTTCGTCGATGACAGCTTCGATACAACCAGGGGAGCCTACGTAACCACAGCCTATCGCTTGATTGTCATGACCATCTTCGTAGATCTCAACCGTTGTGGTCTTCTCCGCGTCGAGCTCCCCATCCACGTAGATCTGCATCTTTTTCGTGGCTATGTCATATGTCACTACCACTTGATGGAAATTACCGTCACCCACCACCTTGTTCCCGTCGAGGTAGTCCGTAGAATCCACACCGTTTGATAGGCCCCTGATCCAGAAGCGGACCTTCCCATTGGACAGAATTAAAGGCCTCCACTTCGCACCCTCCCCGAGGACAGAGGTCGCATCGGTAGTCTTGATCCAAAATTCCGCGCTGAAGGTCTTGAAATCCCACTCCGCCCCACTATCTGATAGCTTTACGTAGTCGTCCTTTCCATCGAAGCTCATGGCCTTCCCGAACTTTCCATCATAATCCCATATGTGAGAATCACTCGCCTCATCTCCTTTTCCTTCCTCGAACCTCCAATATGCTATCAAACCATCCCTTATGAACGTGTTGTTCTTGTAGATCTCTTGGATCTCATCTTCACTCAAAGACCTGTTGTAAATCCTTACCTCATCAAGCGTCCCATTGATGCTGAAAGCCTCATTTCCAGCCCAAGTCCCACCATATGGGTAGAGGGAACCAATACAAAGTGAGACATTTGTATCGCCATATTTGGGATTCCATTCATCTATCGAATGTGTACCCTGTGCCTTGATGGCCCCATTCACATAAATCTTTACCTTCCTGTCGGAGGAGAACGTGACGGCTATGAATAACCACACGCCTTTCGGAAAAGAGTCAGACGTCGTCAAGTCGTAGATGTAATCGACAGTTCCATTTCCACCGGTCAATCTCACAGTTATCTTGTCGGTTCCCGTCCAAGCGACCCAGTAATTGTATCTTCCATTCCCATTCCACGCTTTGGAGATTATCTTCCCACCTGTGGTCTCTTTTGGATCGACATTTATCCAAAACAAGAACGTCTTGTTTTCTCCACGATATTTTAAGTCCTCAGTCGATGGTACCGCTACCCTATTCTCAACCCCATCAAACCTCAGGGCGTTTCCACTCTTCCCTTCCACCCATATGGGGCCTCTGCTGATAAAATCGCAAGCTGCCCAATGTCCCGTGATGCCATCGTTATAAAGGTAAATCCTCACGTTGCTTTGGGTCTTCTTCACCTTTATGGAGTAAATCTTCCAATCGGAGGAGAACGGATGAGAGACACAATCCGAGATGTACTGAGAGCCGTTCCACACGCATAACCTGCACCCGTATCCCTTGCAAGCGTAGAAGATGGTCTCCCCATCTACCGCATCATAGCTCTTGTAAGCGCATGCGAGGCCATCCCCTCCAGTGGAGTTTATCTTAAAAGCATAGTCCGACTTATAACCAGAGACCGTCTCACCAACGGGCTCCCCTCCACAGTCCAACGTCCAACCATCATAGTTCCCGTCTTCGAATTCGTCGAAGATGTCGTTCCTCAACTCACCATCGTTCAAGATCTCTCCGTAGAACACACCATCATTCCCCTCATCACTGGAGTCATAGGTTTTGTTTCCCGTCCCTTCCTCGAAATGTAATGTCAATATGTTATCCTTTCCCAGCTCCTCATTTGGGTATTCCGAAATCAGATGAAGCCAACTTGGCTGTCCGGAATAGTTCTCGTAGACTTCCTTCCTCTCCCTGCTTATAGACACGAGATAACCGAAACCGCCCATGAAGTCAGAAAGCGTGTTTTTGTACAAAGACATGAGAGAATCCTTGCTCTCTTCTCCACCGACTTCCATCGCCAAGTTTTTGAGTTTGGAATCGTAATCCATCACTTTTTCTGAACCACCTGGATGAGGATACAAGGTCAACCAATATTCTTTGCTTCCAATCATGGTCGTCGAATCCCAAGCGTTCAGGTAAGCGTAAGTCGTGGAAAGATCAAAGCTCTCAAAATAGCTATCATTCTTCAGGATGGCAAGCCCATACTCTCCATAATTATATTCTATCCAACCGTTCTCCGTGTAGATGGGGCTCCCGCTCAACTGAACTAGGTGCCCATAAGTGTGCTCTTGACTTGGATCACAATATATGGTC
>JAGHCF010000048.1:0-3894 GCA_021160605.1 Nanobdellota archaeon
CATCACCATCCCCAGGTTCGATTACGGCGAGTTCGAGGCGAGGTTGACCATCACCTTCGAGAACGCCACTACTCACTTATCCTTCCCTCTCATATTCGCGAAGCCTCCTGAGATGAGATTGGAGGTGACTAATATTCGGGTAGGGAAGGGGGCGAGTTTCTACCTGAACGCGAGCGGGGAGTGCTCTCGCCAGAAATTTTTGGTGGAGACTCCCTTGGAGACCTTCGAGGTCCTCCCAGGAAACGTGAGCGTCCCCCTCTTCTCCCTCCTTCCCGGGAACAACACCCTGAGGATCATTTTCTACTGCTACGACAAGTATAACACCCCATTCTCCGAGATCAAGTACTTAAACGTTAGACCATCCATTAACCTCTTGGAGAAGATCTTGATGTATTTGAATGCCTTCCTGAAAGCAGCCTTGAGTTCCATAAAAACGCTTATAAAGGGCCCTTAACTTCCAATCCCCATGCCCAGGTTCAAGGAGGCGGACGCTAGGATCTTCAAGAACGTCTTCGTCTGCCGGAAGTGTAAGACCAAGATCAGGGCAGATCCCCAGAAGGTGAGGCTGGGAAAGGTGAAGTGCAGGAAGTGCGGGTCCAGGAGCTTGAGGCCCAAACATAAGGTCTTCAAGGGCGTGTAAAAATGGACTTGGAATTCCTATCCGCCATCTTGTTTTATCTCCTCCTCTTCCTCTTCTTCTACAAGAACAGGAAGAAAGTCAGGGTCATCTCCAAGATAGTTTTGGGTTACAAGACTAAGAGAGGCATCTCCTTCATGAAGAAAATAGCCGAGCACAGGGCCCTCTGCAAGCTCATCTCCACCATCTACATCCCCATCGCCCTCTACTTCACCTTCGTGATTTCCTCCCAACTAATCCTGAACACTTATTTCATCCTCACGAAGAAGATAGGGCCCACCATCGCCTTCGTGATCCCTGGAGTGAGGATCCCAGGTTCTCCCATCTTCTTCCCCTTCTGGTACACCGTCATCTCCATAGCCATCCTGGCCATCATCCACGAGTTCTCTCATGGGATAGTGGCCCTGAGCGAACGCATAAGGGTAAAAGATGCGGGTTTTGGCTTGTTCCTCATCTTCTTCCTGGCCTTCGTGGAACCTCATGAGGGGGACATGAAGAAGAGATCGAGATTATCCAGGATAAGGGTTGCCTCAGCAGGTCCTGTTTCCAACATATTGACCGCCCTTTTGATAGGGGCATTGATCTTCTCCCTTGATCCTCTCTTATCCAACTTCTTCTCATACGAGGGCGTCAAGATCGTGAAGGTGATGGAGGGATACCCTGCTCAAGAGGCTGGTTTGAAGGATGGCATGGTGATCCTGGGCTTGGAGAACTTCACTACCCAGAACATCACCTCCTTTTCAGAGGCCCTTTCCAGCTTCAAGCCCAATCAGACCATTAAGGTCCTGACGAATGAGGGAGAGTTCAACCTCACCCTGACCGGTAGTCCCCAGAATGAGAGCATCCCTTACATGGGCATATACCTCTCCCAAGCTTGGTCTTTTAAGGAGCAATTCCTCGGGAGGCTCTCCTACGTCCTCTTTGGCCTCCCCTACTTCAGGCTGGGCACTTATGACAAAGGCCTCTTGGGTTGGCTGGCCTTCCTGAGCTTTTTGGTGGGCATCATGAACCTCCTCCCCATCTTCGCCCTGGATGGGAGCATCATAGTTTACAATCTCCTCTCCTATCTCATAAGGGACGAAAAACACCTCAATCTCGTGTGTTCCTCCATCTTCTACTTCTTCCTCATCTTGCTCATATTTAACATAATCGGCCCGTATCTCCTGTAAAGTATTTAATTCTGGAGTTGTTACATTCAACACGATGTCCTATGTAGAAGAGCTCATCTTGGAGATGTTCGGGGAAGAGGCCCTCCAAGTAGTTAAGACTCTGATGAAGACGGGAAGGATAGATGAGTTCTCCTTGGCCGAGAAGTTGAAGAAGGACGTGAATAAGGTGAGGAGCATCTTGTACAGTTTGTACGAGAAGAAGGTGGTGGAATATGATAGGGAGAGGGATGAGAAGAGGGCGTGGTGGGTATATTTTTGGTGGGTGAACGAGGATAGGATAAGGGAATTGTGGGTGAAGAAGCATGAGGAGGAGATCAAGAGGTTGGAGGAGAAGAAGAAGATGTTGTCAGCCAATCAACTCTTCGAGTGCAAGGATTGTAAGAGGGTCTTCACCTTCGAGGCAGCAGCTAAACATAACTTCTCATGTCCCGTCTGCGAGTCCTTCCTCGATGCCGTGGACCCTTCCTTCATAATCAATGAGATAGATGAGAAGATAAAGGCCCTTAAACAGGAGATCAGAAAAGTCACAACTTCTGAAAAGTAACATTTTTAAACTCTTTCTAACCTTTGAAAGAATGCGCCTTCAGACCAGGGTTTACAAGGAAGTGGCGTCGCGCTTCTTAGAAGAGGTGGGCATCATTAGGAGGAAAGATTTAGGGCACTTGAACAGAAATAAACTCTACTTCGATGAACGCGTGAAGCTCCTCGGTGTTGCCTTCCCGATCCTCCCTTTCTCTCTCGGTCCTGTGCTCAAACGTGTCGGCTACTCCCCTTCTTCCAAGTGCAACTCTTGTCAGGAAGAACGCACATCCTGTTATGTGTATAAGAAGAAAGGGTCAGCCCCCTTCTTGACCAGGATAAGTCGGAGCTACCCCTCCTTGCGTACCTATGGGATGGCGATCGATTACAAGGTCGAACCATTTGGTTCCCTGGGAGACTTCCCATGCGGAGAAACAAAAGGTCCTTGTCTCTTGGGATTCGGCACAGGACTCGTTCCTTTCAGCGGACTCGAGGAGATGCTCCTGAAGGAGAAGGAGAGGAAGACCGTCGAAAAAATAAGGGAGCGCTTGGAGAAGAAGGGAGCCATCTTCCCCTCTGGGACGGAGGGGGCGCTTGAGGTCACCATCATCTTAGGATCAGAAGTGGACACTGCCCTCAACAAGGTCTTCAATCCCAGGAGGCATTCTAGGAAGAGATAGCCCCGGGCGGATTCGAACCGCCGTCACTGGGTCCAAAGCCCAGCATCCTTGACCGCTAGACGACGGGGCTATGATTTCCCTCTCATCCCTTTTCTTTTAAACTTTTATTTCGGGGAAGAAATCTCCGGACTTGTGAAGCAAGGGCTCGAACTCTTCCTTCCTCACGTGTTCTTTTAGCACCTTTCCGATCACTAAGTAATGATCCCCGAACTCTTCCATGAACACCACTTCGCACTCCAAGCTTATGGGACACTCGATCAAGGGAGGTCTTATGACCTCTGATTTGATGGGTTTGACCCCAGTAATCTTAAACTTATCCTCATCCCTCCCACTTAAGGTGCCGAAGATCTCCGCCAACTTCCTCTGGCTTTTCTCTAGGACGTTCAGCCCGAACTCCTTCACTTCATTCAAGTTCTGGAAGGAAAATCTCCTCGGGGACACAGAGACGGCGATGTACTTCGGTTCGAAGCTTATGGGCATCAGGAAGCTCACGGTCATGCCATTGGGTCTCCCCTCCTTTGAGATGGTGGTCAGGATGGCCACCGGCCTGGGCCATATCTCCTCCGAGATCCTCATTCCTCCCTCCTCCTCAACAAGCTCTCCATCTCCTTAATGGCGTCCTTGACCACGAAGGGAAGCTTTCCCTCCTTCTTCACGCTCAAGGTCTCCCCCTTCTTTACAGTCCTCACGTAGACCTCATACCTCTCCCCTTTTATGGGCTTCACGTGGATGCTTATCCGATTGGTGAGCCTCTTTAAGCTCCTCTGGATAAGTTCTTTCAGGTTAGGGCTTATATCCTTCACCCCGGAGAGCTGGACGTCCACCCTCTTTTCCTCCCCGATTTTTGCCCTTAACAAATCACTCCTTATGAGGACTCCAACAACTTCTC
>JAGHCF010000044.1:0-3827 GCA_021160605.1 Nanobdellota archaeon
CTTTTTCCTGCCTCCATCTAGGTTAAATAGATTTGTGGATGGGAAAAATTAATTAATTACTTCTATGTAATCTCTCACCAATGGCAACATTCGTGACAAAGCTCACCCATGACCAGTACATTTATTTCCTGTTCGAGAAGAAAGGAAAGTTGGAAACCCACAGGGCGATCGGGGACTTCGAGACTTTCATGAAAAACCTGGGGTTTAGATTTCGTTTCTCGGTTACGAGAAGGGATGTCTTGTTGGAGGTCTACGAAGATGGGCGTTCGTACATATTAGTGGAATCGAAGCGAATAAGGCCCTTTCGAATATACAATCAGAAGATATATGCCGTGGAGATCGAACTTCATCATTATGATCCTAAGAGCCACTTGATCAGCGGGTTGGAAGGGCTCGTGAGGAACATCCTAGAAGAAGTTTCCCTAGAAGGAGAGCTGAGGAAAGGGGAAGAGTATTTCACCTAAACCTTTTTAAGAAATTGGTTCCTTCACGTCTCATGGTGGAGAAAGAAGAAGTTCTCGAAGCGTTAAAAGAGGTGATCGACCCCGAATTAGGGATTAACATAGTGGACCTGGGCCTGATATGCGATGTGGAGATCGAGAAGGGATACGTGAGGATAAGGATGACTTTCACCACGCCTTTTTGCCCCCTGGCTGGCATGTTCTTGGAACAGATTAAAAATAAGGTTTTGGAACTGAAAGGTGTCAAGGACGTGGATGTGGAGTTGACCTTTGACGAACCATGGAGCCCAGAGAGGATGAGCGAAGATGCTAGGAGGAAGCTTGGACTTTAGGACTATCTTGGCGCGTTCCAACTGGCTCTTGTTAGGTTGGATGCTGTTCGTCGCCCTTTTTTCGACCCTAAGTGCCGAGGGAGTCCCAGGAGGTTGGGATAGGTTCATCCACTTCCTCGCCTTCTTGCCCTATGGTTTCCTCTTCCCCTTCGTGATCAACGATGTCCTCCTATCCTTGGGAGTCCCCCTTTACAGCGAGCTAATCCAGATAGGTCTCCCCTGGAAGACCTTTGACCCGATAGATTTAGGCTTCAACTTCGCTGGAACCCTCTTAGGTTTCCTAATAGGGCTTGAAGTAAAAAGGCGTCTTTTTTAGGGAGAACTCCACCCTCTCAGGCTCCATCTCGTACTTCTTGACCAGGATGGACTCGAACTTCTCCAGGTCCCTCCTCATGCCAAACCTCAAGTAGACGAAGGTCGCTAATAGGACTTGCAAATAGACTGCCCCTCCTATGGTCAAGATCTCTTTCAGGAGAGAAAGAGAGGGCTCTTGTTGGAGGAGCTTGAAGGTAAGGGAGATCACCACGAAGAAGCTGGCAAACCCCCTGAACTTGGTCCCAAACCAATTCCCTATTCGTTCTATGTATTGGTTCTTTTCATCCACATACCTCAGCCCAGATTGATCTAGGACCCACATGACCGAGGAGAGGAGGAAGATGAAGGGAAAGGACAAAGTGGTGAAGAAGGCCTTCATCCCCAGTAAGTAATCGAGGGTGGGCTCAACTGTTTGCAACAAGATGCTAAGGAAGAAGAGGAATGGGTAGAAGGAGTACTCAACTATCTTTGGCAAAGTGATGTTGGAGATTAGGAACCTGTAGTAGAACCTGTTGGACCTGGCCTTTATCCTTATCTTGAAGAATATCCTCCTGTGCAAAAGGAAGACGAATTCTGCTATGTAAGGTGTGAAGAAGTAGGAGAGGACTATGGGGAAGACGAAGAGGACGTAGAAGTGGAAGAGGAAGGGATGGAGGAGGGAGATGCAGAAGAAGGCCAAGAGAAGGATCGCCTGGGCAGGCCTCTCCCTCAACTTAGAGAAATCCAACTCCATGAGAATTGAAAAGGAAAAGAAGTTAAAAACCTTTAGCACTGGCCACCTCGAGAAGAAGACGAGCCGGAAGAGTAAGAACTTGAGAATCCTGTGTTGGCAATCTCCTCAGATAAACCGACAGAGCAGAAATCCGGTCTCTCCTCGAATCCGCAACTACAGATGAGGTCTTTCACGGCCTCTGCAGACCTCCAACCAAGATTGTACAACAAATTGTTGTCCACTTCAATTCCGTTTAGGATTAAGGTTGGCGAGCTACTGACCTTATAGACCGATTGAAACTGGAAATCTGTTGTAGCGTATTTAATTCCTCGGGAAGGATCCTCCATACAACTTTTTAATTCTTCCACATCTATGTTTACTTCTTCTAAACAGCTTTCACTTTTGCCCTCTCTTATGAAACAGCCAATGTACTTCCAGTATTTTTCTGGTTGTTCTTCCCTCACGCAAATTTGTCTCAAATTTTCTTCAGCTTCACGATCTCCATGCATGCTTCGTATCTCTCCATTGACGATAGAGCCCATGTATCTCACCTTAATATGTCTTGACATCTCAGGAATTCTTTTAACAATTTCATTAAGTACCCTTTGCATTTGCAAACCAAAGGGGCAATAACTCACCACAAAAGCTTCAAGTAAGGGTGTTTCGGGCTTCTTTAGTTTCTTTATTTCTAAACTTAAGATAGTTTGATCTTTTTGTTCTAACAATCTGGCTTTTGTAGCCGTTGGGGAACAAGAACCATTTGGGAATAACATATATTCTTTTGGAAGATCATTCACATCTTTTGCGACTTGAGTTACCGTCTGGTTTTGTTCTGTTGAGAGAGGCTCGCGGAATACGACAAAGGGAGGTGACAAATTATATTGTTCATTAAAAGTCACAGGTTCCAAGTTCAGATTATCAAGCTTTGATAGAAGATCGTAAGCTACGAAATTCACTAAACCTATACTGTCAGGAGAACCTAAATCATAGTAGAGAGAGGCATTCAGCTGGGGTTCATCCAAATTAATCTTTTTGTACACTCCTCCCATGGCCCTTATCACTTCCAAATTCCTAAACACGTAACTGCCATCAGACTCATTACTTCCGAAGTTTAGTAAGAAATCGCCGACTTCAGGGTAGCGTTCGAAAAGGTAAGGAGAAATAACCACAGTAGGTATGTAACTGATGTTGTATTTCCTTATCAATTTTCTGCCTTTTTCCGAATAAATTGGGACACGTTCTGTGATAAAAGAGACATTTCTGCTTGCCAACACTCTCTCATGAATTGATACGTCGTAACAAAACTTACATGAAGGGTCGACTAATTCATAAACCTTCATTTCGCCCGCTACCCACATACCAGTCGGAAACATTTTTTCACTGACAAAGTATCCTACGAGTGTTGCGAGAGTGACACTCACGATGAGGATAATGACTTGATGTTTCTCCTTTAGAGTGGCACTCTTTCTCCTCTTTGCCATGAACCCACCACTAGTTATTATTTTATAAACGTTTTTATCCTTTACCTATCGTGAGGTACGCGAGACAGTTGAACTTGATAGGAAAAAGGGGACAGGAAAGGTTAAGGAAGGCGAGAGTGATCATCTTCGGTCTGGGAGGGCTTGGGAACTTCGTTTCACTCGAATTAACCCTCTCTGGTGTTGGCAAGATATCCCTGGTGGATAGGGACGTGGTTTCCCTTTCAGATTTGAACAGGCAATTCTTGTACGAGGAGAAAGATGTGGGGAAGAAGAAGGTATTGGTGGCCGCTAGAAGGTTGAGAGAAATCAATCCGGATGTGATGATCGAGCCGATTTACGGAGACTTGATGAAGATGAAGATCAACGAGCTCATCAAGGATTGCGACTTGGTGGTGGATTGTTTAGATGATTGGAAGACCAGGTGGAAGTTGTTCGAGGAGGTAAAGAAGGCTAAGAAACCATTGGTTCACGGAGCGGTTGAGGGGTGGAGGGGACAGGTGGGCTTCCTGAAGGAGAGCATCGACAA
>JAGHCF010000006.1:0-4611 GCA_021160605.1 Nanobdellota archaeon
AGATAGTAGCATCTCTCCAACCTGACTACGTGGCTATAGAACCTCCTGAACTCATAGGAGGAAAGGTCTCGGTGGTCACGAGGCCCGAACTGGTGAAGAAGGGGATAGAGGCAGTTAAATCCATTTCGAAGAAGACCGAGGTATTGGTGGGCGCTGGCGTTCACTCTAAGGAAGACGTCAAAAAAGCGATCAAACTGGGCGCTAAAGGGGTCTTTGTCGCTTCCTCCATTTGTAAAGCGAAGGATCCCGAGGAAAAGATAAGGGAACTCGCGGAGGGATTGAAATGAAATACGCCATCATAAAACCGAGGTGGAAGAGCGTTAAGGTGAAGAAAACTGAAAGCTTAGGTCCTGTCGAGTTCGGCCTGGAAAGGCACTTCCAGGTGAAGAGTTATAAGTATGACCCCCTCTCCCCAAAGAACCCCCTTTGTTTTGGCATAGGTCCCTTGGCAGGTTCTGCCATCCCAGGAACCCATAGGCTCATCTTCGTTTCCAGGTCGCCCATTTTGGGTTCCCTCATCATAGCCACCATGGGAGGGGCGGGCGTAGCTTTATATCACACAGGACTCGATTATATCTCTTTAGAAGGAGGGGATAAGAAGTATAACGTGGTCGCGCTCAAGCGCGAAGGTGACAAGCTTGAGAAGAAGTTCATCAAGCTGGACAAGGAGAGGGTGAACGAGATATACTTCCGGGGTGAAGGAGGTTTCAAAGGCATAAGTGCTCTTCAGCACTTCATCTTTAAAGAACTGAAGTCTTGGTATGGTGATTCCTACTTCAGGATCCTGGCGACTGGCCCTGCCTCCATGCTGACGAACTACGGTTCCATAGGCTCCACCGTTATAGAAAACAAGAAGCTCCAGTGGGGCCAAGAAGACTATGCAGGTAGGGGGGGATTAGGATCAGTCATGGTCCAAGCTCACAGGACCCTCGCGATAGTTCTGGGTGGGGATTTCGAGGGGGATAGGTTTGAGAGGAGCTTGAGGGACATGAAGGTCGTGAACGAACTCTTCGAGAAGGAGTTCGGGAAAAAGGCTGTAGAAGTGTGGATGAAGGTCACGAAGAAATACAGATATGACGAGGACATGGGGACCGGCGGGACCTTCGGCGTCAATTTCTGCAAACTGGGACCTCAATTCCTCTTCTTCAACTGGACCTCTACTTACATTCCTATCAAGAAAAGGAGGGCTGTCTTCGAGAAACTGGTGAAGGGATGGTACTGGAGGAGATTTCAGGACGAGATCATTAAGACGAGGAGCTGGAGGACTTGTGGGGAGAAATGCCCAGTGGTCTGCAAGAAGGTGAACGTCATCTTCAAGAAGGACTACGAGCCGTATGCGGCCAATGGCCCACTGATAGGGATTTTCAACATGGAGGATGCTGAGAGGATCGTCTCTAAGGTGGACGAATATGGGTTCGATGGGGTGGAAATAGGTAACCTGCTCGCTTGGGTCATGGAAGCCAGGGCGAAGGGACTCTTAACGGAGAAGGAATTAGGGATAGATTTGAAGGTGTACTTCGACATCGATGAATACCTGAAGAACCCATTGATGGCTTCCCACTCCAACATGTTGGTGGCGGACCATCTACTTAACTTGATAGTTACCGGAGAGGGGATAGGTTGGTTCTTGAGGAGAGGGGTGAGGCACGCCGCGGACGTTTTGGAGAGGAGACACAAGGGCATGAAAGACCTCGCCCTTTACACACCATACGGGAAGAAGGACTATGGCATCACCCCAATAATGTACTGGACTCCAGGGGTCTTTGCTCCCCTTCCCATGCTCATCCTGAGCAAGACCTATTACAAGAGCGATAAGTTCGATCCTTACGAGATAGGGAAGGCAGCGGCGGAAAGGACTTTGGCGGAGATCATAACCGACAACTTCGGGATATGCAGGTTCCACAGAGGGTGGAGTGAGAAGATCGCCCCGAAGCTGGTTTCCTACGTTCTTGGAAGGGAGATAGATGCAGGGGAGATGGCCAGGGAACTGGTGAAGAAGTTGATAGAGTATGAGGAGCTTGCTGGAATGGAACCTCAGTATTGGGAGAGCAAGCGGGTGAAGGAAGTCATAAGAAACTTCTTGGTAGACATGCAGAACTTCGTCGACGACCCTGAGCTGAAGAGGTGGGTGTACAAGCTCGGGAACAGCTTCGAGAGGAGCATGAAGCAGTTCTGGAAAGAAATGATGAGGGGGGTCAAGGAAGTCCTCTATAAGTGATCCCTCACGAACAATGCTGCATCCTCTGGGCACACAGCGTTCACGTATATATTTGAGCCCAACTCCAATCCCGCCCAAATGGATAACTTAGGATATATCTCCAGATGGAAATGGAAGTCCTTTCCTTTTGGAGCTTGGTGAATCGCGTAATTATACGGGAAATCCCCCAAGACTTTTTTCATGGCCTTAAAGAGTTGGACTAGGAGATTCGACAGGCTCATTAACTCGTCTTTCCCCATCTCAAGGATGCTTCTTTTGTGTTTCTTCGAGAGAACCCACATCTCAAAAGCGAACCTCGGGGCATATGGGCTCAGAACGATGAATTCGTCGTTCTCGTGGACAAATCTCGGACTTTTCTTCTCCAATTCTATGTATTCGCAGAACCCGCATTTCCTCCTCATTTCCTTCTTAATCCTCTCTGGGACAAAGGGGAAGGCAGAGATCTGGGAGTGGGGATGAAGGAGAGAGGCACCAGCTTGAGAGCCCTTGTTCTTGAAGATGTTCACGTACTTTATCCACCTGTTTTTCATCATGTACTCCATCCTCCTTTTGTACATCTCTAAGAGACGATAGGTTGACATGATCCCTTGATCAAATACTTCTTTGTTGTGCTTGCGAGTATCTATGATCACCTCGTGATAACCCAAAGAAGGGAAGTGGTAGTAGAAAGGTTCATCCCTTATCACACCCTCCTTTGGAAGGCTCGTCCTTTCATCTAACTTGTCTACGAATGGGTACTTATTCTTCACTGCCTTCACTAACCACCTCCCTTTCTCGGGGAGCCTATCAGTCTCCAACACCATATGTTCATTCCCTGGACAGAAAGGACATCTCCTGTCCCTCTCCACTACCTTTTCAGTGACGAATTGATGGGGTCTTTTTGCTCTCCTCTCCGATAGGATGACCCAATACCCGCTTATGGGATCCCTCCTTATCTCATTTCCAGCCATCTCCGTACACCTCTAGATAATTCTTTATCATGACCTCCCAGGAGTCTAGTTTTGCTAATTTGTACGCGTCCTCCTTTAGAGCTTTTAAGTCTCCCTTCACGATGTCCCTTAGCATCTCAGCCAAATCCTCATAAATTTCCTCATCCTCCCTGTCTTTTACTTTCAACACCCTTATCCCCCTCTTCTCCGTGTCCCCCACTTTCTCCTTCAAGAAGCAACCGAACCCCGAGAGGTCTGAGGTTATGGCCACGTTCTCCAGGGCAGCTGCTTCTATGGGCGTGTAGCCCCACGGTTCATACCTGCTCGGGAACACTCCCACATCACAAGCTAAAACGACGTCGTAGTATTCCATATTTATCAATCCATCCCCTGGCTTCACGTAGGTGGGATAAAAAATCACTTTCACCTTGTCTTCTTTCCTGTTCCTGAGGCCCACCTTCTTGAGTTCATTTAGGATGAGGTCATCCTCATAGTTCAATTCATAAGTGCAGAGGGAAGGTATATCGTTCTCCTTCTTCAGGTTCCTCGCTAGTTCGTGCATATCTTTAACCTCATCGAATCTCATGAGGTCGGAGTCCAAGATGGAACCATCTAAAATTTGTTTCAGAAGCTGAAACTTATATTCTTCCATGAACTCTTCTTCGTGTTTTACCCTCTCCATGCTCTTCAAGATGAGCTCGTCCCTCCTCTCCTTGAGGAACACGTTCAATTTATCCCAGAGGTTGTCCATCATGAGAACGTTCTCCATGACCTTCTCCTTTGGCCTCTTCACGCTGGTAGGGATGAACAAAAAGGCGAAGATCTCCCTGTCGAGGGATTTGTTGAGTTTTCCCAAGGCATTTATGAAGGCGTCGATCCCCTTGTTCCTGAACTCATACCTCCCAGATATGTATAAGATAGGGGCCTTCTCCGGAGATACTAGGTAATAGGGGGAGAAATAGGCGTAGATGAACTTGTTCAGTTCTTCCCTGTTCCTCTTCTTCTCCTCCTCGTCCTTGGAGGGGAAGTCACTCAGGTCCACACCGTTCGGTGTTATCTTATCCGGCTTCCTTTCTAAGATGTACTCGCATTCTTTAGCGGTGATCTCGCTCACCGTAGTGAAGACGTCCGCATTCGCAGCACATGCCTTCTCCATGAGGTGCTTACTCTCCAACTTGTACTTGCAGGCCACCCTGTCATCTATGTGGGTGCCTTTACTTATACCTTCGAAGACCTCCTTGATGAAATCCTCGTCCAGGGAGGATAAGGTCCTTCCCAAGGTGGTCGCGTGGGTTGTGAACACGCTCTTCACATCCACCTTTCTCTTTTTCAGATACAATAAAGCAGCACCGCTCATCCACTCGTGAAACTGAACCACCATCTTCTCCTTCCAGAGCTTCCTTAACCTCTCTATCAGCATACCCGCGGCCCAGCCCCACCCAACGTTCAGGTCGAAATCATAGG
>JAGHCF010000087.1:0-3172 GCA_021160605.1 Nanobdellota archaeon
AAGTCTCGCTCACGAACCTTATGCTCTTGTTGCTAAGGACCTGCTGCTCGAACTTTATCCCCTCCTTCAACATGTGATTTATCTCCTCCTGCCACTCCTTGGTCTTGAACCACTCGTACTTCAACAACTCCTGGGCCCTCTTCACGTCCTGTTGGGTGAGCTTTATCCCCAAGCTCTTCGGGATGTCGAACTTGTGCATGTCTTGGGTGGTTAAACCCACGAACTTGGCATCCGGAACCCCCAACTTTTGGGACAAGAAGGCCAGATTTATGGAGCCTTGTTTGACCACGCTGTATATGTAATATCCCCAAGGGTCAGCGTCCGTGAACACTATTACAGGAAGGCCTAACTCATACCTCATCCTGTGTAACAACCTCCTTATCCCCCTACTAGGTTGGCCCTTTCCTGTCACGATCAGACAATCCATCTTCTTCCAGAACTTGTCCTCATTCAGCCTCTCCCAGACAGCAGCCTTCTCCACGAACAGGACGAACTTGGCGGTGTGCTCCTTGAATTGGATGACATCTTGTTCCACTTTGGAAGGGATGCTCCACCCTCCTGTCCCTTGTCTCCTCAAATCTATCTCATCCCCTCCATCGACGATCACCATATCCCCTACCATTGCCCCCTTCTTGTCCGCCTTAAGATTCATCTCCTCCCTCAAGAGGTCCAAGGTCACCTCCAAGTCCTCCACTATAGGGTCTGACTCGTTCTGTTCGTTGAAGACATTGTCCTTTGTCCCTGGGATGGGTATCTTCAAGGAGTAAAAGAGGTCCCTCATGTCCACCGTGACCTTCTCGTCCAACAACTTTTTCACGAAACTGGCAACCATTAAGGTCTGCATGAACTTCTTGGCGTGGGAGACGTTCAAGAAATACCTCTTCATCTTTTCCCCACCCATCATGATCAATCCCTTCTCAGGGTCGAACCTCACGTTCCTCAGGGACCTTATGGGGATCTCTATGTAGGGGTTCTCCCCCTTCTCGAACTGCTCGAACACCTCCTCAGCCAGCTTCCTTAACCTCTCCTTCGCCTTCATATACATCCCCATACCTTTCCTTCAATACTTTTTTAATTACCTTCCCCACCTCCTCCTTCCTCAGGTCCAACAAATTGCTCAAGGCGTCCACGAGGAAGTCGGAGTATTTGAGGAAGATGAACATCTTCCTCTTCTTCCTCTCCATCACGTACTTCTTGGTTAGGTATTTCTTAAGCTCCCTAGCACACTCCTGGAGCGCGAGCTTTATCTCTCTTATAATGACAGGATAGTTGGCGATGGCGGTCTTTCCCTCACTCGTGTAAGGGACCCAAGCGGAGAGGAAATGGACGATGATCACTATGGGTCCGGAGGGCATCCCCTGTCCTCCCGGTTGATTCAACCCGTACCTCCTCCAATCCATGGACTTGACAGCGTTGGTTATGGCGCACGCACTCGCGTCCCACATGAGAGGGATCTTGTTGGCGAACCTCAGCAACCTCGCCTCCCCTTCCTTTATGTTCCCCCCATAAGCTATCCCCACTTCCACCTGGAACGGGATTCCCCTGTAGACGTTCGGCTCTCTCTTCGTGGTCACCACGAACTCAGGGTTCAACTCGGCGTAAACGCTCTTCTTCAGGGCCTCTGCCCCTATGGGGGATAAACAATCGGTCGGGGGCCTCGACAAGTTGGCCTCGTGCATGGCTTTGATCAAGACGTTCGCCTGTTCCCTGGTCAGGCTCCTTGGGTCCATGTTAGGCTTTAGCCTCGCCTTTTCCAGTATGTGCTTCGCGGAATTCGCCCCGACCCTGGAGAATTCCGATGTCAGGAAACTCAACAAGGTCCTGGACTTCGTTGTCCTCAACATCCTCATTAAGATACCCATCTCAATCCCATGGGGGTGGGGTTTTATCTCCTTGGGTTCTCCAGGGAACTTGGTGGAGGTCCTCTTGAACACGTGTTTCTTCCCGCCGGGGGTTATGAGGGTTATCTGGGCGTGAGGGTTAACTATAGAGGTCCTCTTCAGGAACTTGGCCACGTTTATGGAGTAAGTACCTTCCAACTCTATTTCCACCCTGGTCCCGTGTTTCTGCTTGAAGTGTTCATCCACCCCTTCAAAGACCACCTCTGGCTTGTTGGTCAAAGTGTCTATCTGGACCTCCATGCAAATGGCAGGTTCCTTTTCGTTAGTCCTGGAAGTTATCCTGGCGGGCTTTCCGGTGGTCAACTGGCCGTACAAGACGGCTGCTGAAATTCCTATCCCTTGCTGCCCCCTCGCCTGTTTCAACCTGTGGAACTTAGAACCGTACAACAAGGAGCCGAAGATGGGAGGGATCTGTTCCTTGACTATCCCAGGCCCGTTATCTTCCACCCAAATCCTATACCTCGAGACGTGCGTCCTCAGGCTAAATCTTTTAGTGACCGTTCTTTCCCCCTCCTTCACGGAACTCAGGAAGACGGAGTAAAATGGAATCTCCTTAGCGGGCTCCCTCTTTATGTAGATCCTGTACCCGTTCGCCTCGAACTCGTATTGCAAGGCCCTCCTGCTCGAGTTGAGGATCTGTTCCTTGCTTTTTGATACCAACTTCATGCCCACGACGTCCACAATCTTCCCGTATTTCAAATAGACTTCCCCAACTATCCTCTCCTCCGGGCCGGGATTCTCGACTATCTCCCATCGGTCGCTCGCCTTCATCACCCTCACTTCTATGTTAGGGAGGACTTCCCTCAACATCTCCTTGAGCTTCGAGGTGTCCTTCCCCTTCTTCTTCAATCGCTCAATCTTCTTCATGATCTCAGAGGCCATCTCTTCACAAGCGTCTAGAGAGTTGTCTACTGCCTCTTTTATCGCGCTCAACAAGGCCTTAGGCCTGGAGTCGAATCCCAATAAATGCCTGTTCTTCTCGAAGAACTCCGCCACGGATATCTTCTTCTGACGCTTTGCCAATTCTTCTGCTATGGTCATCTTCCTCACCAATACGTCCCTCCCTTTATTTTTTTCTCCCTCCTCTTTTTCTCCAAGAAGCGGAAGACCGTGGCGTGCATGGCTCCTCCCAACAACCTTTCTACAGCTTCCCTGGCGATCATCGCATCATCATACCTTCCTATGATGGAGACGGTTTTCCCACTCACGCATATGTTAGTGTCCGTCAACTCCTCTATCTTCTCCTTCGCCTTTCCATCCCTCCCTATCAC
>JAGHCF010000021.1:0-2748 GCA_021160605.1 Nanobdellota archaeon
CTCACAATTGAGGCGTTATTTCGGGCTCAACCTCTATGAGGTGAAGATATGGACCGCCCTCCTCTCAAGGGGGATAAGCACCGCCGGAGAGCTCAGCGAGATAAGTGGGGTCCCTAGGAGTAGGGCCTACGACATCTTGGAAAGCCTGGAGAGGAAGGGCTTCGCTGTGATGAAGGTGGGAAAACCCATAAAGTACATCGCGATCCCTCCAGAGGAAGTGATTGAAAGGGCGAAGAAGTACATGGAAACTGAACACAAGGAGAGGGTGAAGAGGTTAGAGTCCGTCAAGGATTCCGAGCTCATGAGTACTCTCAAGCAGTTATATGAGCAGGGGGTGAAGGTCCTCAAGCCAACAGAGTATTCCGGGATGATAAGGGGGAGAAACAACCTCCTGAATCACCTGAGCTTCATGATAAGGAACGCGAAGCAAGAGGTCGTCTTGGTCACCAACGAAAAGGCCTTGTTCGAGAAAGTGGAAGCACTGGAGAAGGTGCTCGAAGGGGCCAAGAAGAGGGGAGTGAAGATAAGGATCGCTGCTCCGGTGGGGAAGGAGGCGAGGGAGCTTGTGGAGAGGCTCAAGAAGTTCGCGGAGTTCAAGCCCCTGAAGGAGGACATCGGGAGATTCTGTGTGGTGGATGGGAGCAATGTCCTAGTAATGCTCGAAAGCTACGAGAAGATCCATCCCAACTTCGACACCGGCATCTGGATGAGTTCAGAACCGGTAGGGAAGAGTCTCAGAAAGGCTTTTGAGAAGCTTTGAGCTCAAATCGAGAGAGGCCGAACAGGAGGTCTGAGAGGAGTTCACCTATGTCCTTCCTGCTCTCGTACACGCTCACTTCTACTCTCGTCAGATTTCCCAACTCCCTCGCTACTTCCAAGACCTTCTCCTTTCCCCCTAAGTAATCCACGAATCCCCTCTCGTACGCCTGTTTCCCCAACATTATCGCTCCCTCATCCGAGAGGTTCGTGACCTCTTCCACGCTCATGTTCCTGTTGTGAGCAACATCCTCCAAGAAGCCCCAGTAGCTCTCGTTCAGGATCTCCATGATGTCTTTCTTCTCCTCCTCCGTAAGTCCCCTGTAGGGGGAGAGCATGTCCTTCTTCTCGGGGATGGAAAGATTCACGTATTTTATCCCGTATTTCTCGAAGAGCCCGGAAAACTCCAGGTAACTAGCAACTACTCCTATGGAGCCGGTTATTGAAAAGGGGCTCGCCACGATGGCGTCGCAGGCTGAGGCTATCCAATATGCCCCGCTGGTCCCCACGTCCCTTATCCAAGCGATCTTAGGCTTTTCCATGACTTTTATCCTTTCCACGATCTCCTGGACGGACACTATAGCCCCTCCGGGGGAGTTTATGGAGAAAACCACTACTTTCACATTTGGATTCCTCTCCGCCTCGTCTATGAGGGATATGATATCGTCCACACTCACTCCGCCAAAGATGCTTTGACTACCTATCTCCCCTTCTATCTTTATCAGCGCCACGTTTCCAGGGAGGACTGAAAAGAAGCTCCCCAACAGAGCGGAGGAGAAGACCGCGAGGAGGGAGAGAGAAATCAAGTAGTAGAACATCTTGAGTTCTTTGCTCATGCTTCAATCACCAATTTTGGGACATATAAAACTTGTGTGCTAGACATCCTCTCGAAGAGCCTTTGATTAGAGGTCACAAAGGGGAAGAGGTCGAAGAGAAGCAAGGGAGGGAAGAGGAAGGGGAGGTTTCTCAACAAGGCGTCCCCGAACTTCTCTATCCCCCTCACTTCTAGGGAGAGAAAGTACTTACCCGGGGTCTGGGAGAAGGAGAACTCGAAGGAGGACTTGTAGAGTAGGAAGAGGAAGGAGGAAAGGAAGAGAAAGGAAACAGAGGGTTCTTCCAATCCTTCCAAGGAGGTGAAGTCCCTCAAGCCCGCGGAACAGAAGAAGACAAAGGAAGAGGGGACGAAGATCAGGAAGTAGAAGATGAGGAGATCGATGAGGAAGGCAGCGAACCTCTTGTCCAACATGGGAGAGTTAGGTGAGGGTGTTTTATATTTCTTTCTCGGATGTGTGTGGTGGAGCGCATAAAAATTATAAAAAGAAGACGGAGAAGATTTTTTCCATGAAGGTTTCTGAGATCATGTCTAAAAAAGTCCTCTGCTTGGACGCGAAGGAGCCCATTTGGGGAGCCATCTCTAAGCTGGAGAAATACGACTACAAGGAAGCGCCCGTGTTGGAAAATGGAAAGTACAAGGGGATGTTTGTCCTCTACAACTTATCGAGGCCCGTGAGGGTGATGGAAAAGGAAAGGGTGGAAAAATACGTCGTCCAAGTCCCGAAATTGAGCCCGGATGATGACCTCGAGGAGGTCATGAGGATCATGGCGGGATCCGGAGTGTTAGGCCTCCCTGTCTTGGAAGGAGAGAAAGTGGTGGGTATAATCTCCGACTTCGACGTCCTCAAACACGTGAGGCTGGAAGGGAAAGTGCGTGAGTATATGAGAAAGGGTGTCCCGACCATCTCCCCAGAGGAGAACGTAGGGAGAGCTCGGAGGCTCATGGCGGAACACAACCTCAATAGGTTGCCGGTGGTGAAGGAAGGGAAATATTTGGGCCAGGTGACTTTGGTGGATACTTTAAGGGTCTTGGCGGGCTTCAAGCGAATAGACTTAATGAGTGAAGGGGAGTCCGTCACCTCCTTTCCCATAAAGGGACTGGTAAGGCCAGGTGAGAGCTTGCTCCCAGAGGAGGACATAAACTCCGCCATAAGGAAG
>JAGHCF010000086.1:0-4332 GCA_021160605.1 Nanobdellota archaeon
CAGTCACCGTGAGGTTCAGCGTCCCCTCTGATGCCAATAGGGGAGGGGTCTTGCATCAGATAGAGGTGAGGTGGGATTCTGAGAGCATGCTCATTCCCATCATCTCCATGGTGGAGATCCCGGCCTATGGAAAGGTCTTCATAAGTGACTTGAAGGTCTCCCCTTCTGTTGACCCAAGGGAAGGGGTTTACTACAACCTCTCTGTCACGAACAATTATGGGGACTTGACGATAGAGGTGAATGTGAGCGTCTTCGACGAGTTCGTGGTGAGCTCGGAGAGTTTTAATCTCTCCTTGGAAAAAGGGGTGAACGAGATATCCGATAAACTGCTGATCCCGAGGTTCACGAGGCCCGGCAATTACACCTTCAAAGCGGCCTTATTCTATCACGGGCTCCTTTCAGAGAGAGAGGAGAATTTCTCGGTCATAGGCTACGCGGAGCTCGTGAAGAGCGTGAAGGAAGAGTACAACTTGTTGGGAAAGAGCTATGTCATCGTGGTGGAGAACAGGGGAACCGTGTCCGGTAGCACCTCGATATCAGAGGAACTCTCCCCCATGGACAGGTATCTCATGTTGAGTACGAACGGAAAGAGGGAGGGAAACAACATAACTTGGGAGGCGGAGTTGGGACCATGGGAGACCAAGAGTTTTTACTACTACGTCACCTTCCTCCCATTCTGGTTCGTCCTCTTCTTCATCTTCCTCTTGCTCTTCGTGTTGTACAGGATGCTTCAGAGGGTGGAGGTGGACAAAGAAGTAGTGGAGTACTCCATCAGCGAACAGGGGATAAACATGAAGGTTCAGGTGAAGGTGAAGAACGTGTGGAAGGGTTCGGTCAAGGACGTGAAGATATATGACCCCCTCCCGAACATCTCTTGCAAGGTCTTAGGATATGGCGTGGTGGAGGGGACCGTGGTCAAAAGAAAGGGGAAAAACTACGTGCATTGGACCATAGAAGAGATAAGGCCGGGGGAGGAAGTCATTTTGTTCTATCACCTGAGGATAAACGTGGGGATCATTGGAAAGTTGGTGATAGAGCCGACGGAAGTGGAGTACGTGTCCGCTGGGAGGCAGTTCTTGAAGAAGTCCAACCTCCTCATCCTGAAGTCAGAGTAAATATTTAAAAAAGGACCACCTTCTCTTCTTCGTCCCGCCCTAGCTCAATGGTAGAGCGCTCGGCTGTAGTTGTGGTCGGAGCAGGTGAAGAACCATCGATGAGAGACCATCAGCCGAGACCGAGAGGTTCCCGGTTCGAATCCGGGGGGCGGGATCTTCACGAAACTTTTGAAGAATGCAGAACGATTCCCCTAACTCTCACGTTCTTCGTGTCCCTCTTGATTTCCTCCACGAATTCTGCTAATTTTTTCCCTTCTTTCAAGACCTCATAAGATCTTGGGAATTCCTCTCCGAATTTCCTCACGAACTCCTTCCCACTCGCTCTTAGGTTCAAAAGCTCTATCCAGTAGAAATCCACGAACTCTTTAGTCTTCTTCACTAACCTCTTAACATTCGTCATCCCAGGGATCACGGGACTTATGAAGCCATAGGTCCTTATCCCTTCTTCCTTCAGTCTCCTCAGCACTTTTATCCTCCTCTCGTTGTCTGGGGCGACAGGCTCAAAATTCTCCTTGACCTTCTCATCGTTTATAGTCAGTCCTATCTCAATATTCTCGAACCTCTTGAACAAACCGATGTCCCTCAACACCAAGTCAGACTTCGTTAAGATAGAGAGGTTTACTTTCTTGTTCATGTTCTCTAATATCTTCCTCGTCAGCTTCAGTTCCCTTTCAATGGGTTGATAGGGGTCAGAGACGGTGGACATGACCACCCAACCGTCTACGTATCTCCTCGCCAATTCTGGGGCGTTCTTCTTCACCTCCACCCAGCTTCCCCATCTCCCATACCTTTTCCACCTGCACATGAACTTAGCATAACAGTAAAGACAGGCGTGTCCACACCCCACGTATTGGTTTATCACCCATTTAGCTCCAGGTATCCCACTCCTCACGAACAAGCTCTTGGCTTCTACTTCAATTACTTTCATAGTCCGAGCACGAGTTTGTAAAATAAAAACAATATGGGTTGATGGATCAGATAGATGGTCAGGGAATGTCTTCCCATCTTAGCGATTACTTCTAACCCTTCCAAGACGACATTATTTTTCATTAGATACCTAGAAACATACTTTCCAAAATATAAACCAAAGAAGTAAACACTTAGCCAAGGGATAAGTGGGTAGTAATCCAAAGAGCAGAAGTTAGGGTGCTTCACGAAAGGGCTCAAAGCCAGTATGAAAAAGGCAGCGAGCAGGTTCCATTTCCCCTTATCTAGGAAGAAGTAGACTATGGGGGTGGAGAAGGCGAAGAAATGAAGTATGCCAAACTTCACGAAGCAATCAGGGTACAAGATAAAAGTGACTGCAGAGATCAACAAAGCGTAAGAAAACAGTTTCAGGAACCTCTTCGCGAACTTTTTCACGTCCTTTTTCGAGTTGTACAAGGCAAGCCCTGAAATGAAGATGAAAGAGAAGCCGATGGGGTAGGCGAGGGAAGAGTAATTGAACTCCTGACCGGTCAAGAAGTAGTAATCGAAGGTGGCGTGGAATATTATCATGGCGATCACCGCTATCCCTCTGGAGAAGTCGATGAGCCAGAGCCTCATGTCAGGAAAACGTTTTAAAACCTCATAAAACTTGCCATCTCATGCATTTCTTCCTCCACCTAACGACGAGGTGTGACCTTAATTGTAAGTATTGTGCCCAAGAATCCTTGGAGGACCTGAAGTTCGGGAAGAGGAGGTGGGAGTTGGATTATCCTCCTCCTGAGGTTTCTTATGAGGTAAGAGACTTGAAGGGGTTCCTGGAAAAGGATGACGACCCCTGGGTGATCTTCTATGGAGGAGAACCTCTCTTGAGGACGGATTTGATAAAAGAGATCATGGATGAGATAAAAGCCAACTACATCATTCAGACGAATGGGATGAGGTTAGAAGAGTTGGGGGATTACGTGAGGAGGTTTCACACCCTCATCCTTTCCATAGATGGTAAGAAGGAGACCACGGACTATTTCAGGGGAAGAGGGGTTTACGATAAGGTCATCAAGTCAGCGAGGTGGGCGAGGGAGATGGGATTCAGAGGAGAGCTCATAGCCAGGATGACGGTCATGGAACCCGTGGACATAAAAGAGGAGGTGCTTCATCTGTTAAACTTGGGCCTCTTCGATTCGGTTCACTGGCAATTGAATGCCCTCTTCTGGGAGGATCTTGAGAGGAGGGATTTCAAGGAGTGGTTGAAAGATTATAACAAAGGAGTCAGAGAGCTCATAAACTTGTGGGTGGAGAACATGAAGAAAGGAAAGGTGTGGCGCATCTATCCTTTTTTGGGTGTCATGAATTCCCTTTTGAGAAATGAACCTTCCCTCTTGAGGTGTGGCGCGGGCTGGGCCCAATATGCCATCCTCACCGATGGGAACATCTCTCCTTGCGTTGCCATGGCTGGGATGAAGGAGTATTATGTGGGGAACATATGGGAGTCGGACCCCAAGAACTTGAAGAAGGTGTTAGTGGGGGAACCCTGCACTTCTTGTGACATTTATCCCCTTTGCGGGGGAAGATGTCTCTTCGCTAACAAGACGAAGCTTTGGGGAGATGAGGGATTCAAACTGGTCTGCACGAGCATCCGTAACTTAATTTCCTCCCTCCAAGAGAAACTACCCGAAGTAAGATCCTTGATTCAGGAAGGGAAGATAAAACTCTCGCACCTTAACTATCACAAGTTCAATTCTTGTGAGATCATTCCCTAAAGTATAAAACCTCTGGGAGAGATTAAACTTAATGCTAGCCAGATGTTATGATGTGGCTTTTAGCTACAGGAATTTCAGGAGAGAGGTCTCCTTAATCGAGAAGATCTTCAAGAAGCACTCGAAGAGGAAGGTGAGGAAGATCTTGGACGTGGGGTGTGGGACCGGGAGGCACGCGGAAGTCTTCGTGAAGAGGGGTTACGAGGTGGTCGGGATAGATAGATCGAAGGAGATGATAAAGCTCGCTGAGAAAAGGGTTCCCGATGCCAGGTTTAAGGTCATGGACATGAGGAAGATCACCTTGAGGGAGAAGTTCGACGGAGCCATATGCATGCTCAACACCTTCGCTTACTTGTTGAAGAACCAGGAGATAATCTCTCACCTGAGATCCATGAGGAGAGTCTTGAGAGGACCTTACGTCGTGGAGTTGGCGAACCCCTATGATTGGTTGTTGATCAGGAGGAGGACAAAGATAAATGAGTGGGACATGGAGGAAGATGGTTTTCAGGTGATTACTTCCTACATTCAATATCCTC
>JAGHCF010000074.1:0-5700 GCA_021160605.1 Nanobdellota archaeon
ATTACGAGCTCATGGTCCAGAGGAAGTTCCTCCCAAATTCTCCAACTCTGTTCAACGCTGGGACCAGGTTGGGGCAACTATCCGCTTGTTTCGTCCTCGACGTCGAGGATGATCTTGGGTCCATCATGGACATGGTGAAGGAGGCAGCCCTCATCTTTAAGAGCGGAGGAGGGGTGGGGGTAAACTACTCCAAGTTGAGACCTGAAGGAGATGTGGTGAGGAGCACCGCTGGGGTGGCGTCAGGTCCCATCTCCTTCATGAGGATAGTGGACACGATGACGGAGGTCATAAAACAGGGGGGGAGGAGGAGGGGGGCGAACATGGGGATCTTGGAGGCGTGGCACCCAGATATCCACAAGTTCATCAGGGCCAAGGAGAAGGTCGGAGAACTCGAGAACTTCAACATCTCGGTCATGCTGGATGGGAGTTTTTGGATGGCCTACAAGAAGGGAAAGAAGTACTCCTTGATAAATCCTAGGAATGGGGAAAAGATTGGGGAGGTGGACCCGAGGAACTTGTTGAGAGAGATTTCTTACATGGCTTGGAAGACAGGAGACCCAGGAGTGTTATTTAAGGATAACATAAACAAGAGGAACATCTTGAGGGGTTGTCTGGGAAAGATAAGGGCGACCAATCCCTGTGGAGAGGAACCTTTGTATCCCTACGAATCGTGCAACTTGGGCTCGATAAACTTGTACTCTCTCGTAAAGGATGGGAAGTTCGATTGGAAAGAATTTGGGAGGATCATCAGGACCTGCGTGCGATTCCTGGATAATGTGATAGATGTGAACGTCTTCCCGCTGAAGAAGATAGAGAGGAACACCAAGAAGACGAGGAAGATAGGTTTGGGTCTGATGGGGCTGGCGGATGCCCTCTACGCCCTGAACATCCCTTACAACTCAGAAGAAGGTTTCAGGTTCATGAGGAAAGTGGCCGAGTTCCTCACCTATCACGCCATCTCAACCTCTTGTGATCTGGCAAGGGAGAGGGGGCCCTTCCCGTTGTTCGAGAGGTCAGGGTACATCAAAGGGGAGATGCCGGTGAACGGTTTCTATCAGAAGGAATTGTGGACCCTCAACTGGAAGAAACTCTCGGAAAAGGTGAAGAAGGGTGTGAGGAACGCGGAAGTCACTACCATCGCTCCGACGGGGAGCATAAGCATGATAGCTGGGGTCTCCTCTGGCATAGAGCCCCAGTTCTCCTTAGTTTATGAGAAGATAGTACCTATCGGCTCCTTCCACCTGATAGATGCGGAGTTCGAGAAGAGGTTGAGAAAGATGGAAAGCTCTGAGGCCTTGTTGAAGAAGGTCATTCAGAATGATGGCAGCATTCAGGGATTAGAGGAGTTCCCAGAGGAGATGAGGAAAGTGTTCGTCACATCATTGGATATCCCTTGGTGGGATCACATCAGGGCCCAGGCTGAGATAAACCAATGGATATGCGCTGCTGTGAGTAAGACCATAAATCTCCCCCACTGGGCGAGTCCTGATGATGTCCTCCACGCCTATCTCTTCGCTCACAGGTTGGGATGTAAGGGGATTACCATTTACAGAGAAGGGTCCAAGTCCAAGCAAGTCATCTACATGGGTTGGGGGAAGAGGAGCAGGCAGGAGGAGGTCATGAGGATCGTGGGAAATAAGACGCTGGACGTGGCAAGCAAGCTGGGCATAAGGGTGGAGGAAGGAAGGGTGGAAGAGCACGTTTGTCCCAGCTGCGGGAGCGAAGATTTAATATATGAGAGCGGTTGTGTTAAATGTCCAAGTTGTGGGTGGAGCGAATGCACCATAGCATGAGGAAATATCTGATCTTGGCTTTTGTCCTCACCTTGGTGATCATGATAGCCCAAAGGGTCTTCCCCACAGGAGCTGCCGTCTCTAAGTATTACAAGGTGAAGTTGATTGTTGATGACGGGACTGGCTGGCAAGGCAGGCACGAATTGCTGGTACATTCTAACCTGACCGCCTTGGACGTATTGGAGCGAGAGTACGAAGTCAAGACGAAGTACGTAGAAGGTAAAGGATTGTTCGTGGTCGGGATCAAGACGAACAAGTGGGTGGAGGAGAAAGACCCCTATTTCTGGCACTTCTGCGTGAACGGGAAACTCATGGAGGTGGGTGCCGATTCTTACCTGGTTGGGGACGGCGATAATCTCACCTTCGCTTATTCGGACATAGCCACGTGCCTGAGATGAGGTTGGAGGAGCTCGTGAGGAAAATCCCAAGGGGAAGGGTGACCACTTACAAGGAACTGGCCAGGGTCCTGGGAACCAGTCCCAGGGCGGTTGGCCAGT
This sequence comes from Nanobdellota archaeon, assembly GCA_021160605.1. Lineage (GTDB taxonomy): Archaea > Nanobdellota > Nanobdellia > B33-G15 > B33-G15 > B33-G15. Next base: position 2,291 of record JAGHCF010000074.1, read on the forward strand.
TGCTGAAGAGGAGCAAGGGGATCCCTTGTCACAGGGTAGTAAGGTCTGATGGGAGCTTGGGTGGTTACAAGGGGAAGAAATGGAGGGAGAAGAAGAGGCTGTTAGAGAAGGAGGGAATCAAGATAAAAGGTAAGTTGATTGTGGACTTCGAAAAGGTCATGTTCAAGCTCTCCTCAGAGTGATGGAGGGTGAAAGTTCAAAAAAGTAGCGGGGGGAGGATTTGAACCTCCGACCTCCGGGTTATGAGCCCGGCGAGCACTCCAGGCTGCTTTAGGCTGGGGTACCCCATCTACCCCGCTACCTGGAGGCTCTTTTGTATCTCTGTACTTTCACAGAGTTGCTCTCCACGTTAATAAAGTTAACGGGCACATAGAGTCTGTATGAAGGAAGTTTATCTTTCCTTGACTTCTTTCTCTTTTTTAATGCCGCATTCATTCCCAGATCCTCAAGATATTTCTTGACGAGGCTCATCACATTTCTGTCCGTATTAACGAGCATGATCATCTTCTTTGCAGGGTTGACATAACCCTCAGCATCGATGAACCCTGAGATGAAACCGATTTTAAACTCTTCAGGAGGGTCAGCCAAACCTCTCTTCTGAGTTATGAGGATCTCATAAAGTTGTTTTGATCGAACCCTCACCCTTACTGAATTGCACCTCTTGTCTTTGCGAAAAGATGGTTTTGTCCCAATTTTAAGTAGGAGCTTTCGTAAGAAATTGATTATGTCCATGTCTTTTTCTGAGTTTAAAAAGAATTCTACAGAGTAATGTCTTTGCTTTTTGTCATGGTATGCGTATCCGTCGCCGAGAAAGAGACCAAAAAGATATCCCTTTTCTTTCTCCGTCAGTCCGCCTAAGTTCATCTTTGCTGTATCTGAGTACTTGACCTCTTTTTTAAAACTTTAACTTATCACGTTCATTCTCGGGAAGAACAAGGATGGGGAAGCTATCTTGTCCTCTTGCCTCAGGTCATCCCCCACTTCCACTTCTTTGAGGAGCTCGAAGACGTTCCCCGAAAGCATGACGTTCTTTAAGGGTATCCACTCTCCTCCTTTGATCAAAAAGGCATTCTCAGTGTTCAGGGAGAAGTCACCGTTACTTTCATTAGCAGTATGAATTCCCACCAAGTGTTTTATGTATATCCCTTCTAGTTCTAATTTCTTCCTCGGCTTCACTATCAGGTTCCTCTCTGAGATGTTCGGCCTCTTCCTGAGGTGAAGGAAGTTCCCGGTGCTTTCCTTTCCCTCCTTCCTCGCGGTCGTGAAGTCGTAGAGAAACCCCCTCACTTTTCCTCCTTTCATCAAGATGGTCCTCCTGCATGGGACGCCCTCACCGTCGAAGGGAGCGGTGTTCAACCCGAAGGGAAGCAAGCCATCATCGCACATGGTGAGGTCCTTGGAGAATTCCCATCCGATCGCCTTCGAGATGCCCTTTTGGACGAGGTCCGCGTGAAAGTGGGAGGAGATGATGGACAAGAGGTCAGCGGATGCGGTGGGGCTCAAGGTGACGGGATATATCCCCTTCTTCATCTTCCTCTTCCCCAAGGAGAGCTTACAAAGTTCATACGCTTCTTTTCCAACCCAAGAGAAATCCTCAAGTTTCCGGGTGGTATGGCTCTCGTATGAGATGGCGTTCCTGTGCTTCACCTCGACCTCCCCGCTCAAGAAGGCCACCTCGTACTCCCCTCTCACCCCGTTCGAGTTCTCAAACTCCACTTCTCTGATTTCCCTGGAGAAGGAGGCATAGGTGTTCCAAGGGGTTATCAAGCCTTCCGCTAGGTGCAAGAGCTCCTTCTCTGTGAGTCCTAAAATCCTCTCGTCGAATAGCTTCACCTTCTCGTATTTGGAGGGACTGGGTAACCCGAAGAACTCCACCCGCTTCACGTGCTTCAACATCTTCTTCGCTCTCTTCAGGCAGTCCTCCTCGTCCGTCCCCGAGCAGAAGACGCTCTTATTGTCCTTCGTCAGCCTGATATCCACGGTCTTCAACTCCTTCTCCTCCACCTCCCTGAGCCTCCCTTTCCTGAAGGTGAAGGTGATGAGCTTCCTCCTCGTGATCACTTTCTCAAATCCTTCCACCGACCACCGCCTCCTCCAATAAGATGAAAGGCATCCTCTGGTCGACGGGAACTGTTTGCTCCAGCTTCCCACAATAACCGCTACCCACCCAATACCTCTTCTTCCCTATCAAGACTATGTCCTTAAGGGTCTTGAGTATATTCCCCGAGAGGGAAACCCCTTTCACGGGTTCAGTTATTTCTCCATCTCTCACCAAGAAACCGTACTTGGCACTGAAGAGGAAGAAGCCGTGGGAAGGTTCCACCACTCCTCCGATGGAGCCCTTCATGTAAATCCCGTCTTTCATCTCCTCGAGCATCTCTTGAAGGTTGGAGTCCCCTTTCTCCAGAATCGTGTTGGACATCCTAGGAAGGGGTAAATGGGCAGCACTCTCCGCCCTCCCGTTTCCAGGGGCTCCCTTCAACTTAGCAGCGCTTTCCCTGGAGTGCAAGTAGTCCTTCAGGACGCCTTTTTCTATAAGGGTCCTCCTCCTCGCCTCAATCCCCTCGTCATCTAGTGGGAAGTAGCCAAAGCCCTTTTGAGTGGGGTCATCATATAGAGTCACGACCTCAGAGGCCACCTCCTTTCCCAACTTCCCCCCCAGGACGCTGGTCCCCTCCAAGATCGCGTCCCCTTCGCAAGCGTGGCCTACTGCCTCGTGGAAGAAGACGCCTGCCAACTCCGGATCCAAGATGACGGGCATCCTCCCGGCTGGGGCATGTCTCGCCTTGACCATCAACTTCAGTTCTTCCACCAGTCTGTTCACGTCCCTTTCTATGTCCTTCATCCTCACGTTCCTGTCTAGGAACCCCTTCACCAAGAAGTTCATCTCTAAACCCTTACTCCTTATGATCACCTTCACGCTGGTTCTCTTCACGTCGTAGCTCGCCTCGCTCCCCTCGGAGTTCTCGTACTCGACGTGTATCTTCCTCTCGTAGATGCCAACGATCCTGTGCTTGATCACTTCATCATTCAGTAGCTCGTAGATCTCGTCCACGAGCTCGAGGGGTTGTTCCTCGAACCTCAGGGATCTCCTGAATTTGACCTTTTTCCACTTCTTGACCCTAACGCCTCTCCCCATGGACAACCTCTTAGCCTTCTCCAACATCTCGGGGCGAAACTCGTTGGAGACAACAAATCCCACACCTTTACCCACACACCTCACTCCAACCAAAGAGGTGGAATAAGAAATGGTGTTTACATCTCCCTCCTCTATCTCCAACCCCCTGACCTCTTTTTTCTCCTTCCTTATGTCGAAGAACATCTATCCAATGATGCGCTTTATCTTTTTCAACGTTTTCTTATCCTTCCATTCCAGAGCGTGTTCCAGGACCTCATAGATGGTTGACACG
>JAGHCF010000063.1:0-9868 GCA_021160605.1 Nanobdellota archaeon
AGGGGAATTTCATAACATTGAGACAGGCGGTGGAGGAGTACGGAGCAGACGCCTCCAGATTGGCCTTCTTGGACTCCAATGAGGGGCTGGCGGACGCTGATTTCAGAAGGAGCGCTGCTCGGAATTTTAAGGAATTGCTCTTGAAAATACTGATGACCTTAGAGAGGTTCAAGGATGAAAAGGGAGAGGAGGACCTCATGGACGCTTGGTTGAGGTCGAGGATCCAGTTCAGGGTCATGAAGACGAGGGAACACCTGGAGAGGATGGAGAATAGGAGCGCTTTGTTACACTCCTTCCATGGCCTATGGCAGGACATAACCAAGTACATCCAGAGGAAGGGAAAGGTGAGCGGAAAGACTATAAGGTACGCGTTCGACGTGTTCGCCAGAATAAACGTACCTTTCGCCCCCCACATCTGCGAAGAGATCTGGGAAAGTCTGGGGAAGAAGGGATTCGTCCACCAAGCGAAGTGGCCTGAGGTGAAGAGGGAATGGATGAACGAGAAGTTGGAGTACGGTCAGGAAATCGTTGATAAGTTGGTCTCTGATGTGAACGAAATCCTAAACATCTTGAAGAAGAAACCCAGTAAGATTACTTTTTTCGTGGCCTCGACTTGGAAGAGGAAAGTCTTAAAGGAACCTAAGAAGCTAAAGGAGGCCATAGAGGAACATGGGAGCGTCGCGATAAAGTTAGCGAACATCTTGAAGGATCCCTCCAAGAGGCCGAAGTTCATCCTGGATGAGAGCGAGGAATTCGAACTTTTGGAAAGCATGAAGGATTACTTCAAGAAGGTCTTCAACTGCGAGATCGAGATCAAAAGGGAGAAAGAATCCGAAGAAGAAAAGGCGAAGCAGGCTTTACCCGGTAAACCAGCCATCTTAGTCAACTAACTACATCGTCCATGAGCCTGAGTAAAGACTCGAATACGTCGCGGTGCTCGGAGATGTTGAGGGGGTTCTCTTCATTGAAGTCATTAACTATGTCATATAGCTCGTAATGATCTTTGAAACGGATCAGTTTGTAACCATTGTCGATCACGCACAACTCCCCGTCTTCGATGTTTTGGAAGGGAACGACCCACTCTCTCCTCCCGGGGTCGAACAAGTTCCTCCCGTCGAAGTTGCCTTCTACCTCTATGCCCAACAGATCCAGGAGGGTGGGGACCACGTCGACCAGCATAACTGGTTTCCTGAAGATTCCCCTTACTCTGGAAGGCAACCTTATCATCAATGGCACGTGAATGTTGGAGTTATAGATATCTCTGTGCCTGAACGTACCATGTTCCCCGAAGCTCTCTCCGTGGTCCGAAAGGATCACTACGATAGTATTCTCAAGGCACCCTTTCGATTTGAGCAAGGACAACAGCTTTCCAAGTTCCTCATCCATCCATCTTATCTTATTAGAATAAGCGTATCGTAAGAAGAGGCGGTCGTCTTCCGATGACTCATTTATTTCGGAGAGAGATCCGTTTCGGATGAGGTGATATGCTTTCATGATTTGATCCTCTTGTAGTTCTGAAAAGCCATTCAGGGAACTCCTGTTCAACTGAGAGAGGATATGGTGTCTGTCGAACAACTCCTTTAAGAACAGGCTTATGTTAGAGGAGGATGGAGGAGGGAAAAACAGCTTGGATTCGTCGGGTAATAAGTAGGGGAAGTGGGGAGCATATGTGTGGAAAAAAGCGAAGAATTTACCATTACAATCGAGTGTGGCGTTGATCACGGCCAGGTCAAACGGTTTGAAAAGGATGGAGTCATAGTTATAGTAGATCTCGTCGAACCCCTTCAAGATCCCCCTTTCCTCCGATACGAAGGCGTTGCCTGTATAAGCGTAGGTCTTGTAACCTTCTCGGGAGAGAATTTCTGTGATGGTCAGGTTAGTCAAAGTGCTATTTCTGTGGACCGTTAGATGATGATTGGGGTACAAAGAAGAGAAGATGGAAGCATGACTCGGAAGCGTCCAAAAACTCTGTGAGAAGGCTCTTTCAAACAAGATGGCTTCCCTTGAGAAGGAGTCCAAGTTAGGAGAGGTATTCAAAAAATAGCCATAGACTCCTAAGTAGTCCGCCCTCACAGTATCCAGGGATATCAAGATGAGATTACAACCCTTACAAGAAAGACCTTGTGGCTTAGGAGTACTAGAGAACAAGAACATTGGAAATGCGTAAGTGATGAGGAAAAATGCGGTAGATATCGCTAACAGGGAGGCTCTCATTGATGAACCTATAACCGTCCTCGTTTATAAGTTTACTCACATTAACTTTAGAACTCTCCCTTCTTCTTCAAGAAGGTGATGTAACCGGCTATCTTGTTCCTTATGACTTTAGAGGGGATGTCTATCAGTTGGTCCAAGATTTTCTTGTTTTCCTCGAACTTGTCCGTGAACTTGCTTCCGTGCTCTAACAAGATCTTCCTAGTCATGCTCTTTATGAACTTAGTCCTTATCCTGCTCATTTGACCACCACCGGCTTCCTCAACACCACCTGTTTCACCGCTCTTTTAAGCTTTGCGTCGTTCCTGGCGTATATGGTGAAAAGAGGTTCCTCCTTCTTCACTTTTTCCCCCACCTTCTTGTGAAGGTATATCCCTGCCCCTTCGTCGAAGGGGGCCCCAGCCACCCTAGCGAGCTCGTTCAGGGCGTGATTGCTTATGTACACCACTCTCCCGTTCTTCGGGCTCGTGTAGGTGAATTCGTGCTCATAAGGCTGTAGGTCTTCGGAGATGATCCTAGGGTCTCCTCCTTGAGCCTCAATGATCTCCTTCATCTTCCTCAGAGCTTCTCCCTTCTTCAGCATCTCTCTCAGATCAGCTTTTATGTTCAACAATTTCAACAGGTTCTCCGCGAGTTTCAAGGCCTTATTCCTCAAATCCTCGGGGCCACCACCCTCCAAGACCATCAAGGCGTCCTTGGCTGAGAGAAGGGGGCCCACGCCGTTTCCGATGGGTTGGTACCCAGAGGTGTAAACCACGCTCACCTCCATCTTCAAGCGCCTGGCGATCCCGAAGAACATCCTCTTTAACCTGGCGGCCTCCAACCTGTTCCTCACTTTGGCCTCGGGTCCTATGGGGAAGTCCAAAACCAAATGTGTGGCTCCGACTGACAACTTCTTCGCCATGATGCTGGCTATCATCTGGGAGACCGGATCTATGTTCAGGACCTTCTCCACGTTTATGAGTTTGTCATCCACCGGGGCCAAGTTCAACGAACCCCCCCACACTATGCACCCGCCAACTTTGTTCACGATCTCCTTGATCTCATCGAGCGAGAAGGAAACGTTAGCTAGAACTTCCATGGCATCAGCAGTCCCAGAGGCAGAGGTTATTGCCCTGCTCGAGGTCTTGGGCATCACGTATCCCAAGGATGTTATCAGGGGGACTATGATCATGGTCACCTTGTTCCCAGGAATTCCTCCCAAACTGTGCTTGTCCAGGATGGGGTAATGACTTAACTCCAACCTCTGACCGACGTCCACCATGGCTTCTACCAGATAGGCGATCTCGTCCAAGCTCATTCCTCTTATGTATTGGGAGACCACGAAGGCCGAGATGTCCATATCACTCAATTCATCCTCATTTATCGCCCTGACGATCTCCTCTATTTCCTTGCGCTTGAGCCTCTTGCCATCCAACTTCTTCCTTATGTAATCCGCTGCTAAAGGCTTCTCCAAGACCTCTATGTCCACCTCTTCCCAGTCCTTTATATCATATCTCTCCCAAATGTCCCTGAAAAGGCCTACAGTGTTCCTTGGGAAGCGTTCTGCGATGTTAACTATCGCGGTTATTTCCTTGTCCTTCCACAAGATCTTCACCCTATCCTTTGGCCTAACCCCTAACTTCCAGGCAGTGCTATCGTCTAAGACCACTACGTCTGGCCCCCCTGTCTTGAAATCTAATCTCTTGACTTTGAGCATAGAAGGAGGAAGTAAGAACGTCTATTTAAGCTTTAATGAAGGATCCACGGGTAATGTTTCTCTATCAGGTCGTAGATCATTTCTGGTGCATAGACTCCGAACTCTGTCATGAACCCTGTTATGAGCTCCTCGGGAGTTATATCGAATGCCGGGTTTATCACGTCGAGTCCTTTAGGTCTGGTCTTCCAGACCTCGTCAGGGGATCTCACTTCTATCATTCCTTTCGCGTATATGGTCTGGGGGTCAAATTTCAACAAGGTGGTGGCCACGTAGAAGGGAACGTTCTCCCTCTTCGCCAGTACCGCGAGGGGGTAGGTGCCCACCTTGTTGACCACAGAGATTTCAGAAGTTATGGCATCGCACCCAACTATGACGTAGTCCATCCTATCCATCAAGATGCCTGCGGCGCTGTCCGTTATGAAGTGGGTCTTTATCTTGTGCTTCAAGAGCTCCTTAGCGGTCTCCCTACCCTGGTAGAGGGGTCTCGTTTCTGTGACGAACACTTCCACTCCCTTTATCTTCTTCAGCACAGAAATGACGGAGGAGGAGTGGCAATGAGTCATCACCTTACAGTTTTCTCTTAACCTGTTAGCGCATAGGGATATGTCTGCCATGGCTTTCTTCAACAGGTTCTTGGCAGAGTTTATTGCCTCGCGGAAGTCTTCCTCCCTCAAGACGTAGTTCACCAGGTTCCTCATTAAAGGTTCGGTGGGTCTTGTAGAGAACAGTCTCCTCCTCGCGATCTCTAAGTCTTTCCTCGGGTTTTTTGAGCGTCTCAACACTTGTTCCAAATATCTCAAGGAAGCGAGGGCGACATTAGTCGCCCCTTGAATGCGAAGAGATCTCAGGTCCTCCAAGATGCCCATGAGTTAAGACTAACTTTGAGATATTTAAAGGGTTCTCCTCAAATCCGTGACGTCAAAGCTCTCCACACCTTCTAACCCTTTCACCTTCTCCTCGATCTCTCCCAAGTACCCTTCCTCGTCTGGGATCAAGAAGTAGACCACTAAAGCCTTTAAACCAAAAGCGATGGGTTGAACTTCGCTCCCAGCGAATTTTCCCTTTTCTTCCACGACTTTCCTAACCCTCTTCTCTAACTCCTTTAGATCCACCTCCAAGGAAGAAGGCATCACCCTCGCTGTTACCATCACTTCCCCCATTTCAAGGCCCCTCAAAACCGCATTTTGGACACTTGTACTTGGCCGCTATCTTCCTGCACCTCCCGCACCTGACGATCTCATGCTCCCCACACTTAGGACAGGGAAACACCACGGAGTTCTCTATGGTGGATATTTCCCTCCCGCAGGAGATGCACTTCCTCATTGGCTTGCTCAAGATATATAAATTTTTAAACTTTAGGTAAGGCCATGTTCAAGCAGGTCATAGTGGTGAGGGGGGACTTAAAAATGAGTAAGGGAAAGATAGCGGCGCAGGTTGCTCATGGGAGTTTAAGCGCCTCCATAAAGGTGATGAACTTGAAACCCTCCTGGTTCAAGATATGGAACCAAGAGGGACAGAAGAAAGTGGTCCTGGTGGCAAAGGACCTGAAGGAGCTCGAAAAGTTGGAGAAGAAGGCCAGGGAGAAGAAGCTATATGTGGAGTTCGTGGTGGATAGGGGGTTAACCGAGGTTGAACCTGGGACGGTGACTTGTTTGGTCATAGGACCAGGGCCAGAGGAGTTAATAGATAAGGTGACCGGAAGCCTTCCCTTGTTGAAATGATGAAGATAGATGATATCTATGTGGGAAAGGGAGAGATAGTCAGAGGGGCGCTCAAGGTCGGGGAGCTCCCAGACACTTCCCCCATCTTGCTCCCGTTGACCATCATCTCCGGGGTTGAGAAGGGCCCAACCCTCTTGATCTGTTCTGCTGTCCACGGTAACGAAGTCAATGGGGTGGAGTTGAACTTCAGGCTCTCGAATTCCGTGGACCCAAGCGAGTTGAGGGGGAAACTCATCATCCTGAGCATAGCGAACCCTCCAGCCTACAACGCGAAGCAGAGGAACAACCCCATGGACGAGAAGGATTTGAACAGGTGTTTCCCAGGGAACGCGAATGGCTCCATAAGCGACAAGATAGCCTATGCCATATTCCACAGCCTGGTAAAGAGGGCGGATTACCTCATAGATTTACACTCAGGATCCGAGCATTTCAGGATGGTTCCCTTAGTCAAGATCTTCGAGCGCTCTTACGAAAACGTGAAATTTTTCGGGATAAGGTTCGTGGAAACGAGGAAGGGAATAAGAGGAAGTCTGGCGAAGGAAGCTCACAAGATAGGGGTGGAAAGTTACACGTTAGAGATAGGGGAAGGCGGGAGGTTGGAGGAGGAGTTCGTGTCCTTGGGGTTGAAAGGCATACTCAATTTCATGAGGGGCATAAAGATGTTGGAGGGGAAGGCCTCCAAGGAGAGGGTCCTCTACGTCAAGAAGAGGGTCCAGGTGAACGCCCCGAAGGGAGGAATTTTAGCTCCCAAGATAGAGATTGGAACTAGAGTGAAGAAAGGGACGAGATTAGGGGAGGTCCACGACGTGTTCACGGGAGAGAGGTATGTGGTGAGGGCCCCGGAGGATGGGTGGGTCTTCGGGGTGAAGAAGAACCCCCAAGTGTATACAGGGGAAAAGTGCTTCCTCCTTTATAAGTGATCCCTGAAGTACTTGATCACGTCCGCCACGAATTCCGTGAGGATGTTCTCCCCAGAGTAGAAGCGCTTCGCCTCATCGTAGAGATAGTCAGCTATTCGTTTGAACAGGTTCACCCCAGTAACTTTGGTTATCATGAAACCCGGGTTCATGTTACATTCCAACACCTTTGGGCCGTCCTTTCCAGCCATTATGTCTACCCCACATATACCTGCCCCTATGACCTTGGCCGCCTTGACCGCGATATTCTTCATCTTCCTGTCGGGCTCGTAAGGGACGTATCTCCCTCCAGCGTGTATGTTGCTCCTTATATCCTTTTCACTCGCCACCCTCATGGCAGCGGCATGCACCTCATCGCCTATGACGAAGAGCCTGACATCCCCTTTCGCTTCTATGAACTCCTCTAACAAGATCTTCTCCCCTTTGGAGATAGAGAAGGCGTCTATCATGGTGTTCGCGGACTTGGCGTCCTTAGCGAAGATCACCCCTTTCCCTCCGCTCCTCCCCTCTGCCTTCACTATCAAGGGCTCCCCCACCTCGGAGGAAAGGTTTTTGGCGATCTGCTTGGAGACCGTGGCGATGGTCTTAGGAACCGGGATCCCGTGAGAAGCCAGGACCATGAGGTTGTACACCTTGTCCCTCGCTATCAAGTATGATTCTGGTTTGTTAGGGAAGTATACCTTTCCTTCCAACAATTTCAGGATGAGATGGCCGTAGTGTGCGTAACTAGGTCCTATCCTCGGGAGGATCACATCAAAATCCTCTAGTTCTTTATCCCTGTACATCACCCTGGTGCTTCCATCCCCTATGTTTATGGTCACCTTCTCTATGGGTACCATGAGGACGGAGGAGAACCTCTTTTTAAGCTCCTCGAGCAATTGAACGTAGAGCTCCTTCGATTGCTTTATGCTCTCGTAGGAAAGGACGCATATCTTCATGAGAAAAATCTCTAGATGGCCGCATTTAAATCAATCGATTTTGACCGAGAACCCCTTCAAGTCCCTCCTCCCCACTATCATCTTGTACTTCATCCTGCTCCTGTCCGCCACGCTGACTTCTGTCTCTATGAGCTTCCCCGCCAGCTCGAACTTGAGTTTCACGAGCTTCCTCCTCTCCCTCCCCAAGCTCGACCTGAACCCTTTTTCTCCCACCTCCCTCAACCCTAACTCTCCGGCCAGTTCCTTATCTATCGAACTCCTATAAGCTCCAGTATCTATCTTCGCGATGATCTCTATCACCTTTTTCCCGTAAAGCCTTACCTTCTCGAATGGCTTTATGATCACCCGAACCACCCCACTAAGGAAAAGAGAGCTCCAGGTTTATATTTTACCACTTCCTCCACCAGTTCATTCCTCACATAGGACTCTTCGTACTTCAACCCTAACAGGTCTGCGAAGAACTTCAACTCCTCGTACCTGAAGTTGTAGAGAGGTTTGTCCTTCAGGGTCACCTTCGGGAACTTGCCCTCGAAGAGGCTTAACAGGATGTCGTTGGCTATCTTCTCCAAATAATCCGCCTTCACCTTCCTCCCCCTGGAGAAGCGGAATGGTTTTCCTTCCATGAGTTTCCTCAACACGACTTCTGGTAAGGTCTTTCCTTTCGGGAGGGATAAGGCTTCCCCCTTCTTGAAAAATCTCCTCAAATTACTTCCAAACCTCTTCCTCACCATCCTGAGGAAATGCTTCTCGCAGAGCCACTTGCCTAAGTAGGGAAGAAATATCACCCCCTTTCTCCCGCAGATGTGACACCGCATGGAAAAGGTTAAATCGAGCCCGAAGTTAAAGTTTTCCATGCTCGAGATAGATGGCTCTCGCCTAGAAGGGGGAGGACAGATAGTCAGGAATGCAGTCGCCCTCAGCGTGGTGACAGGGAAGCCTGTGAGGGTCTATAACATAAGGGCGAACAGGCCAAATCCGGGATTGAAGAATCAACACATGCATTCTATAATGGCGTTGAGGGAATTATGTGATGCGGAGGTGGATGGTCTGTTCTTGGGGAGCAGGGAGATAAAGTTCGTGCCAGGAGAGCCCAGAAAAAAGAGGATAAAGGTGGAGATACCCACAGCTGGTTCCATCACCTTAGCCATGCAGAGCCTCTGGCTCCCCTGTTCCCTCAAAGGGTGTGAGATAGAGTTCGTGGGGGGAGCGACGGACACCAAATGGAGCATGCCCATGGATTACGTGAGGTTCGTCTTCCTCCCTCAGGTCAGGAGATTAGGTTTTGAGGCTGAGGTGGAAATCCACAGGAGGGGCTACTACCCAAGGGGTGGTGCTCACGTCACCTTCAAGATAGGGAAGTGGAAGCCAGAACCATATGACTTTGAGAGAGGAGAGAAGAAAGGGATTTTTGGCATATCCTGTTCCTCCATAGGGGGGGTGGCTGAAAGGCAGAAAAAGGCCGCATTAAGATGTTTAGGAGAGGGAGAGATAGAGGCAGTATACGGGGACGCCCCTTCCCCTGGCTCGAGCATAGTCATCTGGGCGGATTATGAAAAGACCTTAATAGGAGCTGATGCCCTAGGAGAGAGGGGAAAACCAAGCGAGGTGGTGGGAAAGGAAGCGTGTGAGAGGTTGCTCTTAGAAATGGAAAGGGGATGGAGCGTGGACGAACATATGGGAGACAATCTGGTTCCGTTCATAGCCCTATCTGGGGGGAGCTTCACGACGGAGTTGTCCATGCATGCCAAGACGAGCGTGTGGGTATGTAACTTGTTCGGACTCGATGTCAAGGTGGAGGGACATAAGGTATGGTCAAAGAAGTGATCGAGAAGTCGAGGAGACCGTGTATCATAACCCATAGCGATACCGATGGTGTATGTGCTGCTGCTCTGGTTTTAAAAGAATTCGTGGACAAGAAATTCAAGGTTCTGGTGGCCTCTCCAAATAGCATGGCCCAGAAAAGGTTTTATCGCCTTGTTCCCAAGGCTGATCTTTACCTAGTTTTAGATCTGCCCTTAGATCAGGTTTGGGAAGTTGCTAGAAATTTTCTGAAGGGAAAGATCATCGTGATGGACCACCACAAGCCTCAGAGAAATCTGAACAAAGAAGGGGTGACTCACATAAACCCTTTGTTTAGGGGAGGCAAATACTATCCAGCTTCGAAGCTCGTCCACGACGTCTTAGATTCAACTCATCATTGGATTGCTGCCATAGGGATAGTCGGGGATATGGGGGTGAAGGAGTGGAAGGATTTCTTGAAAGGTTTTGACATGAAGTCCTTGGAAGAGGCGGACAAGCTCATAGGTTCCGCCATGATCTATAAGGGGGAGAAAGGGGCGCTGAAAGCCATAAGGCTCGTGAGCGAGGCTAGTTCCATAGAGG
>JAGHCF010000031.1:0-3664 GCA_021160605.1 Nanobdellota archaeon
CATCCCCGTGAACCATCACCAAGGCTCCTATCGTCCTGGTGGAGAGGCCCCAAGATGTCTGCCAGACGTACTTCCCCTTTCCATCCTTGTCCAAGAACTTTATGCCGAAGGCCTTAGAGAAGTTCTGTCCAAGGTGGTGAGAGGTGGCCATCTGTAACGCCCTCCCGTCCGGCATCATGGCCTCGAGAGTTGTAGTGTAGAGGGCACCAGCGAACTTTTCTCCCTCTGACTTCTTGCCGGCGATCACGGGTATCGCCAGGTACTCCTCTACCAGCTTCTTATATTGCTCCAATCTGAGCCCCACCTCTTCATCCGCTTCTTCTTTAGTGGCGTGACAAGTGTGTCCCTCCTGCCAGAGGAACTCCCTGGTCCTGAGGAATAGCTTGGTGGCCTTCGTCTCCCACCTCACTATGTTGCACCATTGATTCACCCTAAAAGGTAGATCCCTCCAACTCCTTATCCACTTAGAGAAGGTCTCGTACATGATGGTCTCACTGGTTGGCCTTATCGCCAACCTCTCCTCCAACTTCCTCTTCCCTCCCATGGTGACCCACGCCACCTCTGGGGTGAACCCCTCGAAGTGTTCTGCCTCCTTCTTCAGCAACCTCTCCGGGATGAAGAGGGGGAAGTACGCGTTCCTCACCCCAGTTTCCTTTATCATCCCGTCAAATATCTCCCGTATCTTCTCCCAAATAGCATACCCATAGGGTCTTATGATCATACAACCCTTCACGGGTGCGTAATCAGCCAGACCGGATTTTAGGACGACCTGGGTGTACCACTCCGAGAAATCTTCGGATTTCTTGACGGTGACCCCTTCCTGCTCAGACATCTCTTTATAAACCTTCTCTGCCCTTAAAAGTATTACGAGGACTTAAAAAAGAATAAAGAAGAAGGTTTCAATCCCATTGCTTGAGCCACTCCTGCTTTCCAAGGCAGTTGTAGATGATGACCGCGAAGAATCCGCAGAGGAAACCATCTATGAAACCCCACACGAGCCCAATGAAGCTCCCCACCCAGGAGGCCTCGTATCCCATGTAGAAGTCATCGAAGACCTCAATGAAATCCGTTTTGTTGGCGTAAATCCCGTAGACCGCTGCCAAGAAGGTGCACACGCCCCAGAGAACCCCAATTGCGATGCCAACCCTCATGGGGTTGAGCTTCTCTACTGCCATGCTTTAAACTAAAAACCTGCGGTTATATTTTTAACTGAAGCCTATAAGGGTGAAGAATATAAATACCTTCTTTTTTTCTAATCCATGCTCTCCGATAAGGAGATCAAGGAGAAGTTCAGGCCCATCTTCTTCCAGAACTACAAGAAGTTCTATCCGGCGAAGACCTTGAAGGAACTGGGTTATAACAGGTACGTGTGCAAGAGGTGCGGGATAGGGTTCTGGAGCACCCATTTCAGGGAGTTCTGCGACGACTGCACCGGAAAATACGACTTCATTGGGAAGAGCCCCGCGAAGAGAAAAGTGGGTTACAGGGAAGGGTGGGAGGTCTTCGTGAAGATCTTCAAGAAGTGGGGATATGTGCCCATAAAGAGATATCCTGTGGTTGCCAGGTGGTACGATGAATTATATTTCGTGGACGCTGGGGTAAACATATTCCAGCCCTACGTGGTTTCGGGTGAAGTGGAGCCCCCTGCTCCAGCCACTTTAGAACCCCAATTTTGCTTGAGGTTCAACGACATCCCTAATGTGGGGTTCACGGGGAGGCACTACACGGGCTTCATCATGGTGGGGCAACACACCTTCAACACCCCCGAGAGATATGTCTGCTTCAAGGAGGAGGGGATCCAACAAATATACGAGTTCCTCACCAAGGGCTTAAAGATCCCGAAGGAAGAGATAGTCTTCCATGAGGACATGTGGGCAGGAGGGGGAAACTTCGGACCTTGTATAGAATTTTTCTCGAGAGGACTGGAACTGGGGAACCAAGTTTACATGCAGTACGAACTCCTTCCTGATGGGAGTTACAGGGAGCTCAAGACAAAGGTCATAGATATGGGGGCGGGGTTGGAGAGGTGGGCCTGGTTCACTCAAGGGGTTCCTATGAGCTACGACGTCACTTTCCCTTACGTGCTCAAGCGAATCTACAAGGAGGTGGGACTCAAACCCGATAGGAAGCTCATGAAGGCGTTTGCCCCTTACTCCACCCTTCTAGAAAAGAAGGAGAGGTGGAGGGAGATATCCGAGCTCTTGGGGATGGAAGAATCCGTCTTAAGGGAGGAGATATCTAGGCAGGCAGCGATCTACTCCATAGCGGACCACACCAGGACCCTCTTAGTAGCCATACACGATGGGGGGCTCCCGAGCAACGTGTCAGGAGGTTACAACCTGAGGAATATCTTGAGGAGATGTTGGAGCCTGATCGATAGGTACAACCTCGACTTGGAGTTGGAAAAGGTATTCGAGTGGCACATAAAGGAGTTCGGTTCCTGGTTCGAGGAGTTGAGGGAAGTAGGAAAACTCTTCGACATAATCAGGGTGGAGAGGGAGAGGTACATCTCCAGCATAACGAGGGCAAGGAAGGCAGTAGTGAAGGCATTGGAGAAAGGGCTCACGGAGAAGGACGTGATAACTCTTTACCAGAGCTATGGAGTGATGCCCGAGACCATAAGACAGGTGGCGGAGGAATTGGGGGTCAGGGTTGATATAAGGAGAGAGGTATACAATGAATTGAGGAGGGAGGAGCCGAAGCCGAGGAAAAAGAGTAGGATTTTGGAAAAAGAGCTGGAGACGAAACCCTTGTTCTACGAGAAGCAAAGAGAGTACGAATTCGACGCCAATGTGATTTGGAGGAAGGGGAACTGGGTGGTTTTGGACAAGACCCTTTTTTACCCCACTGCTGGTGGTCAGTTACACGATGTGGGGGAGATCAATGGGATCAAAGTGTTGGAAGTGGTCCAAGAGGGGAAGGCCATCCTTCACAAGCTTCAAAGACCCCTGAGGGGAAAGAAGGTCCGCGGGGTGGTGGACAGGGAAAGGAGGAAGATGTTAGAAAAGATGCACACGGCCACCCACATACTGAATGCCGCGTGTAGGAAGTTGTTGGGTCCCCATGTGTGGCAACACGGCGCCGAAAAGACCCCAGAGAAGTCGAGGTTGGACATAACCCATTACAAATCCCTGACAAAAGAAGAAGTGAGGGGGATAGAAGAGTTGGCGAACAGGGTGGTGATGGAAAATAGGAGGATAAAGGTGAGGTGGATGGAGAGAGGGGAGGCGGAGAGAAAGTATGGGATGAGGATATATCAAGGAGGGGCGGCCCCTGGGAAGTTCCTGAGGATAGTCGAGATTGAAGGCTGGGATGTGGAGGCGTGCGGTGGATTGCATTGTGAGAGCACTGGGGAGGTGGGACTGATAAAGATACTCAACGTGGAGAGGATCCAAGATGGGGTGGTGAGGATAAACTTCGTGGCGGGGGAAAGGGCGTTGGAGCACCTGTGGAGGGATGAGGAGCTGTTGAGAGAGGTCTCTGACTTATGGGGGGTGAGCAAGGAGCTCGTCCCGAAGACCGCGGAGAGGTTCTTCAAGGAATGGAAGCTCCAGAGGAAGGTCATCGAGAGGCTGGCAGAGCAACTCGTCAAGAGATTGGTGGAAAAAGGAGAATTGGAGATAGAAATCCCTACCAACGATATGGGTTTGCTGATAAAATTAGG
>JAGHCF010000068.1:0-5992 GCA_021160605.1 Nanobdellota archaeon
ACTCCAAAAGGCCTTCATAGAACTTGGGAAGAAAAAGGATGAAATGGAGAAAGAAATAGGTGGTTTTGAGGAGAGGCTCAACGCCTTAGAGAAGTCCATGGCTAACTATGCCCAAATCAAGGACCTGAACGAAGTGAGGAAAGAGTTAAGGTCCCTGAAGGGGGTGGAAAAGGCGAAGGAGAGCTTGGAGAAGAGGGCATCCCAACTGGAGAAGCGCATAGCGGTCTACGATTACAACGTGAGGAACACATTAAACAACGTCAAAGCTTTTTCCAACACCATCCAATCCATGCTTTCCAGGTTGAGTAGGTTGGAAACAGACTTGTCTGGCTTGAGGTACTCCCTGGAGAGGCTCTCCTCGTTCCAAGAGGAGGTGAAGAAAGACATCTTGAGCATGAGGGGGAAGCTCTCAGTTTTGGAACAGTACTTCGCGGACCCTGATAAGTGGTTGGGGGAGAAGTTCAACAAGTGGATGGAGGAAGCGAGTAGAGATATAAGGTTAAGGTTAGAGGGATTGGAGAGGAGCTTGATGAATCAGAGGACAGAGTTGTACAACCAGATGCTCATCCTCTCCTTGACAAGAATATCCAACGCGGGAGACATGGAACACATAGTCTCGGAGACGAGGGCCTTGGAATACTTGATGAAGGGGATGAGGGAAGCTGGAACCTTGGCAGAAGAGATGAAGAACTACGTACTAGATGTACTCTCTTCTGTGAGGGACTTCTGGGAGTCCAAGAACGTGAACGTCTCGGCCTTCGTAGAGAACGCCATGGAGAAACTTAAGGAGATATGATAGAAGAACTCTTTAAGAGGATGAACTTTCTCCTCATTTCCTCCGCCTTCCTTTTTTCCATTCTCCTCCTCATCGAATTGGAAAGGGATAATGAGGTGAGAGAATACGCCGAGTTCTTGGGTCTGGTCGAAGTCTTGGAGACATTGGGCTCCTTGCACAACCCTTGCGAGGTGCTTTTCGAGATGAAGAGCGAGGGAAAGTTGTACTTGTCAGAGCACGAGATCACCTTTGAGGGTAGGAGGAACATGAGTTCTCCCCTGGAAGCGGAGCTGACCCCCGACATTTTAGACGCAGGGAAGCTCAAACTCTCATGGGATGGTGAGCGCGTGTGGATGAGCTCATATACGTGATCTTCGCCTTCATCCTCATCTCCCTGCTCCTCTCCATCTACTTCACCTCCACCCATTCCTTCTTAGAGCAACTGAGGTGGGAACACGAGTTGTACTTAGACCTAGCTAGGAGATACAGAGGTGGTTGGGATTGGAGTTGACGATCGAGCTCCTCTTCCTCGTCATGACCCTCCTACTCCTTTCCTCCCTCCTCATTCCCTTGGAGGAGGACTTCGATTACGACAAGCCCTACTCCGATGAAGTCTTGCTTCGCTTCATGGAAGAACACGGGCACGGACTGGCGAGCTACTTGTGCGGCGGGAATTGGAACTCGGAAGAGGGGAAAGAGTTGTTGGAAAGGTTAAATAGACCCGGATATAACTACATCTTGTATGCCAGTTTGGGAGGAAGGGAAGTGAGGCTCTTCAACGAACAGGGGAGGGTCTGTCTGGAGAGAGTCTTGGTGAGCAGGTTCCACTTGAGGACCACATGCGGGGAGACTGATGTCTTGCTAGGATTCTGGAGAGGGAAGGCACCGGAGGTGTGTCCTTGAACAGGTTAGATTATCTAGAAAAGCTCGTGAGGTCCCTCATGAAGGCCGTGGAGGCCATTGAGGTGGAGTTGGAAGAGCTCAAGGAGGAAGTGGAGAAGCTCAGGTCTAAACGAGGAAGTCCTCCACCTTGATTTTTTCCCTCTTCTTCCTGTGCTCCTTCAACATCCTTATCAAAGCCCTGCAGAGCTCCTCTTTACAATCCCCGCATACCCTCTCCCCACTCCTACACTCCTCTTCAATGAGCTTGAAATCGGAACCCACGACGAGTTGGTGGTACTTGAAGATGGGACATATTTCAGGTTTACCTCCCAACTTCCTCTGTTCCTCCAGGGTGTCCCTCCCACCCGTGAAGGCATCATGTATCTTCTTCCTGATGGTCTCCTCATCATCCGAGAGGAAGATGGCATCCTCTTTACTGGCGCTCATCTTCTCCTCTCCAGAGAGGGAAGGGAGGAACTTGCACTCTATGCTGGCAGGCTTCCTCAAACCCAACCTCTCAGCCACATCTCTGGTCGCCCTCATGTGCGGGTCTTGATCTATGCCGATGGGAACTAAAACAGGCAGGTCCCTCTTCAAGGTCGGATATAGGATGTGGGCTGCTTGCATACAGGGGTAGAAGTGGATCCCTACGTTCTGCTCGTTCTTGAAACCGTAGATGGCTTTTATGGTGCTCATGGTGAGCTTCTTCGAGGCCTTTATGGCGAGATTGTAGACATCTTGCTTCAAATCATAACTATCTATCATGATCTCGGTCCTATTTTTCTTGAATCCCAAGGCCAGGATGTCCTTGGCGTTCTCGAAGGCGTATCTCCTAGCCTCCTTCAGGGAAAGATCCTTGACCAAGAACTTCTCGTCATCGCTGAATGGTATGAAGACGTAGGAGTTGAACTTATTTTGGAACTCCTTCACCAACCTGAAGAGGAGGAGGTGACCTATGTGTATCTCCTTCGATGGCCCTCTCCCACTGACTATGGCGAAGTCCTCATCGATGATCTTGTCCAGATCCCTGTGGGCGAAGAAGAACCCTAACTCGACGAGCCTTATCCCCTTCAATTTTCTCTTCAACTTCTCATCCATCAAGGAGAGGCCGAACTCCTTGACTAACTTGAGGTAATTCACCTCTCCCTTTACCTCGTAGGGCGTTACCTTCATGGGGACTGAAGTCAACTCAACGCTAAAAATATTGCGGACAAATGTCTTGCGAAGAAGGAGAGGGCAAATTTCAAGACCTCTATATTGGTCATCAACCTCTTAGTCATCCCGGAATAAAAGTCCATATCTCCACGTTTTTCCACGATCTCCAAGACCTCCTCTTTTCGGAACAAATCGTACAAGTTATTCAGGTCCTTCTCATCCATCCTTTCATATAACATCCTCAGCTTGTAAGCTAGTTTGAGTTCATCGAAATACTTCTCCTTCCAGACGTCCTCGTAATGTCTCTTCAGGAAGTGCGTGGAAAAATCGTTCCTCTCATACCCCTCCCTTATGGCCTTAGCGGCGATCTTGGATACTAACAAATCCATGATTATTCCTCCCCCTGTCAGTGCCTTGACCATGCCAGCGGCGTCCCCTATGAGCAGGACCCTCTCGAAGGCCGTGTATTTAGGGAGGACCACGGGTATCCTCCCTGCCTGCCACTTCCTGACGTGTCTCACCCCTAAGAAATCCAAGAAGCGCTCTAAGGATTCCCTACTTCCCCCCATCCCGACGATGGATATGTCCTTCTCGTAGGGTATGACGTATCCGAATGGATAGCCATATTCCTTCCCGAGGAACACGTGCACCGCATCGCTCTCGTACTCTCCGAATGCTTGGACCACGGATTCGACCCTGTAGGACAAACCATACTTCTTCGCCACCACCGAATCAACTCCATCTGCCCCTATTAGGATGTCCGTCTTGAAGCTCCTCTTGCTCGTCCTGCCAATCACCTTATCAGCTACCACGAACCTCATCAACCTCTCGTTGAATAGGTAATCCGTCCCCCCCTTCTTCGCCCTCTCGTAGAGGAACTCGCTGAATCCCTCCCTATCCAAGACTATGGCCTTCCCTCTCACTTCCACCTCTCCCTTCGGGAAGTGAAGGACCAACCTATCTACCCTATTCTTCACGAGGGATCTTGGGAGCTCCACTAACTTCAGAATCCTCCTGCTCACGATCCCAGCGCACGCCTTCCCCAATACACCCCCCTTTTGTTCTATGACTATGGGCTTTTCCCCCAGCTTGGTGAGCTCGTATGCTAGGGCATTTCCCGAGACACCTGCCCCGACTATGACGGGCCTGTAACTATCTGCCATATCTCCTCTCCCTCCTCTTCAAGTCCTCCACTGCCTTCTCGAACATCCTAGGGGTGAAGGCCGGCCAGTAAGTCGAGGTGAAGTAGAACTCGGAATAGGCGGAATCCCAGAGGAGATAGGCGCTCAACCTCTTCTCCCTCTTCATACCCGTCCTTATGATGAGGTCCGGAGGAGGGATGTCTCTGGTGTATAAGTGCTTCTTCACAACCCTCCTATCAACCTTTTTTATCCCTTTCCTCAGGATCTCCCTGATGGCATCCACTATCTCGTCCCTCCCGTCGTACGCTATGCAAAAGTTAAGGGAGAACTTCTTGTACTTCTTGGTCTTTTCCTCAGCATATTTTATGGCTTCCCTCAACTTCTTCGGTAGGCAGTAGATCCTCCCCAGGAACCTCACCCTCACCTTTCTCTTGTGGATCTCCTCGTCATCCGCTAGCTCCCTTATCTTCTTCTCCAGCAGGTTGAACAGGTGCCTCTTCTCGAGCTTAGGCCTCTTCTTCAGGTTTTCCATGGAGAAGGTATAAAAGGTCAGGTACTTTATGCCCATGTCCAATGCCTTCCTCAGGATCTTTTCCATGGTCCTGACTCCATGGGCGTGGCCCATCCAATCGGGCAATCCCCTCTTCCTCGCCCATCTCCTATTTCCGTCTGGTATGATGGCTATGTGCATGGCTCATCTCCTCCAACTTGTCCATCAACTCCACTGCGTTGAACACGCCCAACTTCCCTATATAACTTTCCCCGAACCTTTGAACCTCATCCTTGCCAGCCCCATAAATAAGTATCGGAACGGGGTCATCGGTGTGTACCTTCTCCTGACATGGGGTGGAATGGTCCCCAGTTATGACGATGAGGACATCCCTCCTCAGGTTCCCTATCAACTCCTCATCTATCTTCTCTAAGACCTCTTTCTTCCCCTCACAATCCCCCCTGTGGCTGAAGGAATCAGGTTCTTTTATGTAGGCGTAGACTCCATCGTAATAATCCAAACTCTCATTTATTTTATCTGCCATGGACTTGAGGTCCCTCGGCGGTTCGATTACGTCCATCCCTATCAACCTGAAGAAGCCCACCTCGACGGGCCTATCAGTTATGGCTGCCCAGATCCTCCCGTACTTCTCGCTCAATTTAGGGAGATCCGGGAGCTTGTTTCCAGCGTCCCTCAACAAAGCGATGTTCGCCTTGGCCTTCCTCTTCTTGTTGAGTTTATGCCTGCTCAAGACCTCATAGCTTTTCCTCACGAACTCGTTCACTATCCTGGCTGCCAACACCGCCCCTTTGGAGTTGGCCAAAGGGACAGCTTCCTTCACCTTCCAATTCCTCAAAGGGGCCGCAATGGGTATGTCTATTCCCAGCCTCATATAACCTGGGTGGACGTTGGTTATCTTGGCTGATAGGTTGCGCTTGGCCCTGAACTTTATCACGAACCTGTACCCTTTCGTGTGTTTTATCACAAACCTCGCCCCATCTATCTCTATGTTTTCTAAGGCCTTCACGAACTCCTTTCCCTCCTCATCACTCACTCTGACCCTGACGCTGAGCACGTTCCAATTCTTATCGACGCTGGCCAAGTTCCCCCTCAGAGCGAGCTCACCGAACCTCGTCTCTATCCCTGCCCCATAGGCCTCTATGGGCCCCCTCCCAGTGTAATACTTGAAAGGATCGTACCCGAATAGGCAGAAGAGGGCAACATCAGATTCTGGAGCTATGTTCTTCCCTACTATGTACATCCTTCCGGTCATCCCTTCCTTGGCCAGTTCATCCATGTTAGGGGTGTTCGCGGCTTCCAAGGGAGTCTTCCCTTCGAAGACAGGCCTATCCCCGAGGCCGTCCAACACAAGGAAGAGGAGCTTCTTCATTTTTGTTCAGTATTAGTTGTGAAATTTGATTTATTAATTTTCCCAAACCAGTACACTTTCAACTTTCCCGAATTCCAGTCCTGGAGCACCTTCCTCGCTGCCCTCTCTATCTCCTTCCACCCCCTCTTCCTCCTCATCTCCTCCAGGATCTCTAAGGG
>JAGHCF010000089.1:0-5364 GCA_021160605.1 Nanobdellota archaeon
ATTCTGGGGTCAACGTGGAGGAGGCCAAAAAGGGGACAGGGTGGCGGTCTCCATAGATGGGGCGGTGATTGGTAGGAACTTGAGGGAGGGAGAGGTCCTCCTAGTGGACTTGAGCAAGAAAGAGATCGAAAAGTGGACCAAGCACAAGAACTTGTTGAGCAAAGAAGAGCAAGAACTCTTGGGAGAAATTGCTAAGTTGAAGGCGCGTTAACTATTTAAAAAATCCATGGATAGGTATGAATATGTGGGAAACAGAAATGAGCCAATTCGTGAACAGTGTGTGGGCCGGGATCTTGAGCGCGGGTTCTGAGATTGGGATTCAACTCGTCAGCATCTTGCCAGGGGTCATAGCGGCCATCATCATCCTAGTGGTGGGTTGGTTGGTGGCAGTGATCATAGGGAAGATAGTCAAGAAGGGATTGGAAAAGATAAAGCTGGACATGGCCCTCAAGGAGAGGGGTCTAGAGAAGGCGTTAGGGAAGGCTAGCCTCACCAACCTATTGGCCACGTTGTCCAAGTGGTACGTCTTCGTCATATTCCTCAATCAAGCCGCGCAACTCATAGCCTTGACAGCACTACAAGCGTTCCTGCAAGAGGTCCTGTTCTACCTGCCAGCCCTCTTCGGGGCAGCGTTGGTGGTGATAGTTGGCCTCTTGGCAGGGGAGTACCTCAAGAACAGCATAAAGGAGATGCAAGTGCCCTACTATGACTTCTTCGGCTCCTTCACCAAGTTCATAGTGTTCTACGTCTCTCTGGTCATAGGACTACAGACAGCAGGGTTCGATGCCACCATCCTGATCAACGCCTTCAACATAGGGCTCATGGGCCTCGTGTTAACAGTGGCCATCGCTGTTGGCATCGGGTTCGGGTTGGCCATAAAGGATGAGGCGAAGCGCATAGTGAAGGGCGTGAAGAAGAAGCTCTGAAACCCTTTTTCTCTTTTATTAGAAAGGCTTAAAAATTGTAACTCCTCTAGAGTTATTACGGGGGTCGGGATGACCGTCTGCATCGGGGCCATCTGCGAAAACGGAGAGAAGGTAGTCGTCGCCGCGGACCGGATGAGTAGCGTATCACAACCTATCCCTGTGGTATATGAAGCAACACGAGCGAAGATCATTCCCATAACCAGTTATTGTGTGCTATTGGCTTCTGGCGTCGTGACCACGCTTACGGAGTTCATCAATTACGCTAAGCCACGCGTTCAACGTGAGAGGTCCCCAAAAATCTCTAGGATAGCACAAATATTGGTGGGATGCTACGAAGAATTGCGAAAAAGAGAGGTAGATAACTTCTTCCTTAAGCCTCGTAATTTGTCCTTCGAGACCTTCTACCGAAATTTTCATGACTTCCCGCAGGAATTCGCTTCGAAACTGGATGAGGATATCTGGAAATACAAATATCCATTAGAGTTGTTGATCGCTGGTGTGGACCCCTCGGGAGGCCACCTCTACCTGATTTATAACCCGGGTGTAGAATACTGCTTCGACGAAATAGGCCATTGTGAAGTGGGAGAAGGTGCGCCTCATGCGAAGCTCACCTTCATGTCTAGCGGATATTCTAAAGACCTCCCGTTACCCGAAGCGATATACATGACTTACGAAGCCAAGAAAAGGGCCGAGTCTGCGCCTCACGTAGGCGAGAAAACGGACATGGCGGTCATAACTAAGAAAGGTACCATTCCCCTCGACCCCCTTATCCTTAAGAAGCTGGGTGAAATCTATGAGGAGGCGAGGGAAGCTGCTCTCCAAAAGGTGAGAAGTAGTCTGAAGACGTTAGAAGATCTCTTAAGGGAGTGAGGTTGGGAAAAGTTTTAAAGCTCTCCCCTCGTTTCTCTGGGCATGAAGGTAGTGATCAATGATCCGAAAACAGGGAAGAGCTATCAGAGGGAGGTGGAGGGGGAACCCCTCTTTGGGAAGAAGATAGGGGATGAAATAGATGGTAGCCTGATAGGGTTGGAAGGTTACAAGCTCAGGATAACTGGGGGGAGCGATAAGGACGGCTTCCCCATGAGGAGGGATATTCACGGGACTGGGAGGAAGAAGGTTCTCTTATCGAGCGGTCCTGGTTTCAGGCCAAAGAAGAAGGGAGAGAGGAGGAGGAAGACCATCAGGGGGAACACCATAGCGGATGACATCGTTCAGGTCAACATGGTCATCGTAAAGTATGGAAAGGTGAAGTTGGAGAAGGAAGAGGAAAAGCCAGAGGAGAAGGAAAAACCGAAGGGAGAGAAGCCCAAGGAGGAGCTGAAGAAGGAGGAGAAGGAAGAAAAGAAAGAGGAAAAGAAGCCAGAGAAACAGGAGAAGAAAGAGGCGTAATTTATTAATAAGGTCGGTTTCTCACTTCTCCATGCAGGCGGAGATAAACATAGGGACCGCTGGTCACGTGGACCACGGGAAGACCACCCTCATCTATGCCCTTACCAAGAAGTGGGCGGATGAGCATTCCGAGGAGTTGAAGAGGGGAATAACTATAAAGCTGGGATACGCGAACATGGTGATCCGGAGGTGTCCGAAGGGGAAGGAGTTCACGACCGAGAAGAAGTGCTTGAAACATGGGGTGGAGACAGAACCCTTAAGGAGGGTTTCCTTCATAGACGTCCCTGGTCACGAGACCTTGATGGCCATCATGATGAGCGGTGCTGCCATCATAGATGGCGTGTTGTTCGTGATAGCTGCCAACGAGAAGTGTCCCCAACCTCAAACCAGGGAACATTTAACCGCCTTGGAGATCGCTGGGATAAAGGACATAATCATCATTCAGAACAAGATAGACCTGGTGGACGAGAAGAGGGCGATGGAAAACTATGAGGAAATTAAGGAGTTCGTGAAGGGGACGATAGCTGAAAACGCCCCCATCATACCAGTCTCCGCTCAGCACGGGATAAACGTGGACGTCCTGCTCGAGGTGATGTATGAGAAATTCAATCCCCCGGAAAGGGACTTGAAATCTCCTCCCCTCATGCTCGTTGCTAGGTCCTTCGACGTGAACAAGCCTGGGTGCGACCCAAAAAAGCTCGTGGGAGGAGTGCTCGGTGGTGTCCTCAAGAGAGGTATCTTAAAAGTAGGGGATGAGATAGTCATACTCCCTGGGATCAGGAAGGGGGATAAGTGGGAGCCCCTCAAGACCAAGATCCTCAATTTAAATGCAGGCTTTGGTCCCATAAAAGAAGCGAGGCCTGGGGGGAACATAGGGATAGAGACGAGCTTGGATCCATCCCTCACAAAGGGAGATGCCTTGGCTGGGAGCGTGGTGGTGAGGGAGGGGGAGGAGTTACCGGTTTGGAACAAGTTGGACCTAGAAGTTCACTTGATGGAGAGGGTGGTTGGGACCAAGGAGGAGTTGAAGAATGAACCCTTAAGGATGAACGAACAATTGATGTTGAACGTGTGGACTGCCAAGACCTTGGGGACGGTGACCAGCATAAGGGGAAACGAGGCGACCCTCTCCTTGAGGATACCTGTCTGCGTGTCCAAGGGGGAGAAGGTAGCCATCTCCAGGATGATAGGTGGGAGATGGAGATTGGTTGGTTGGGGAGTAGTTCAATAGTTTATGCCCTTCTTCGTCACTATCTTCTCTGGCATCTTGGTCGGTAGGACCTCGTTCACGAAGTCCGCTGCCTCAGCGAGCTTGAAGTCCGCGTACCTCCCTGTCAGGACCACATCTGTCTCCTCCGGGACCTCTTTTAATAAAGATAAGACCTCCTCTGTGGGGATCAGTCCTATGGCACAAGCCAGATTTATCTCGTCCAAAATCAGCAAGTGGGGCTTCTCCTTCAACTTCTTCTTGGCGAACTCCAATCCCTCCCTAGCCAGCCTCTTATCCTCCTCCGATGGGTTCTTTAGGTCAACGAAGCCCTCCCTCCCGAACTGATAGATTTCGTACAAATCTTTCAACTCCCCAAGCCTTTCCTTGATCAAGACCTCTCCTATGTCCTTCCTCCCCTTCATGAATTGGATGATCACCACCTTGTGACCGTGTCCCAAGGACCTGAAAGCCAAACCTAACGCGTTAGTCGTCTTCCCAGCCCCTGTCCCCGTGTATAAGTATACGTAGCCCATATTTCTTCGATGTTCTTGCTCAATATAAAGTTCACGTAAGAATCACCTCAATCCAAGCAAAAAAAGGGCCACAGGTATTTTCAGTGGTCTTTCGGAGACTTCTAAATCGTCCTTTGTAAGAATGATATCTATCCCTTTCCTCTCATACACCCTCCCATATTTCACCTCTATCCTGAAAAGCTTCGACTCGCTCACGACGATATCTACCTCCCTTCCTTTTAACATACCAAAGCCCATGCGAGTTTTCCACAAGCGCTTGAAGGGATCCTCTATACTCCTAGCTACGCTCTCCACGATGACGTTCTCGATCACCCTACTTTCCTCTAAGTCTCTTAGCCCATAATAGTTCTGCAACGCGTTTATGATGAAGGGGTCTGAGAAGTAGACTTTTTTCCCCTTTTTAGGATGGGCTTTTCCATCAAAGTAGTACACCTCTCTCAAGAGGAAACTCCTCTCTAAGGTATGGATATATCTCATCACTGTCGCCGTATCAACTTCCACCTCCCTGGCCAACCCCGCGTATTCTATCTTGCTTCCGATGTTTTTCAGTAATTCGGGCAGGAGCCTGTTCAGTGTGTCGAGACTTAGACCTTCCTTCTCGATAGTTCCAAGGGTATCTTTCACCACGATCTCGAACGGTAGCTCTTCCTTCTGAATCATTTTCTCCATGGCACAGGGATAGCCACCCACTTTCAAGTATAACTTGAAGAGCGCGTCAAGTACATCAAAGTGCTTGTAGAGCTTAGAAACTCGCGATATCTCGGATAAGCCACCTTCTATCCCTCCTAAATCCCTCAAGATGGCCTTGGCACGCCCGACGTCTAATGAAGGGGAAATAAAGGAAAGGAGTTCCCTCCGAGCGCTCTCCCTGTTAATGGTGTGTCCTGGGAGTCTCTTCTCGCGAGCGAACATCGAGAAAAAAAGCGAGTTACAGAACTCTCTAAACGAGAGGGGATGAAAATTGATGATGCTCGCGCGACCTGGGAAGTACTCTGCTTTGCTTTCCAGCTCCTTGGGCCTAGAACCAGTCGCATAAACCGTGAAAAATCTATCCTCACAGAACTCCTTCACGGCTTTATGCCATTCCCTTATGCTCGTGACCTCGTCTAGCAAGAGATATTTTTTCCCAGGTTGTGTTTTCATCACTTCTCTGAGCTCTCTCACCGTGTTTCGAAGCTCTCCTATACCACCCAACCTGTCACAGGAGAGGTAGACTATGTTCTCTGGGGGTGTCTTCTCCATCAACTCCGCTACGGTCCTAAAAAGAAACTCAGTCTTCCCGACTTGTCTCGGCCCTCTTATGAGG
>JAGHCF010000080.1:0-3635 GCA_021160605.1 Nanobdellota archaeon
AGCATCAGTAGCAGGACCGAGGTCTACCCCCAATTCCTTCATGGCGGTCAGCGATACGAAGTCCTTTTGGCTCCCCGTAGGACCATAAATATTCTTGCCGATGTCCTTCACTTTTTCCCAAACGGGTTGCACACCGAAAAAGGCTGGGATGTATCTGCCGAACTTCTCGCTGTCCCATGTGCCCCTCTTCATCACGATTCCAAGTTGAGGAGGAATGTAAGAAGAGGTTGCAACCTTTGAGACCAAGGCCTGAACGCTCTGGTCGACGATGTCTCTCTGCGCACCTTGGTTCGTCATTTCTTGATATGTCAACAAGGTGGCTAAGTTTTTTTCCTCGTCGACTTTAGGTGCAGCTTGAATCTCTTGAGATATCTTTTGTGCGCCTCGTTCAAGGATTGTCATGTTTACCACTTCAGAGTTACTATTTAAATACTTTTCGGTGCCTCTCGGTTAATGAATAGCTTTATAACTTCTTCGGAAGATTAAAAAACATGCCCAAGCAGAGGAAGGTGAAGGAAAAGAAGGGAAAGGTCGAAGAGAGGGAGGTGAAGGAAGAACCTTTCCCAAAGATTCCCTTCTTATCCAAGAGGGACTCGAGGAACGTGCAGAGGTACGTGGAGGCCGTCTTGAGGAAGTTCGGGAAATACATAAAGTCCATGGTCATCTGGGGTTCTGTCAAGACTGGGGTGGGAAAGAGCAAGAAGAGCGACATAGACATCGCGGTCATAGTGGATGACACTGATGTGAGGACGATGACTAGGGAGGAAGTCAAGGAGAAATTGTTCCAGAGGCTGGTGGAACTCGCATATCCCATATCCAAGAAATTACATCCCCAACCCTACCTCCTGACCGAATTTTGGGAATACGTCAGGGAAGGAAACCCCGTCCTCTTCAACGTCTTAAAAGATGGTGTGCCCTTGTACGATACCGGGTTCTTCGTCCCTATTCAGATGATCTTCAGGATGGGAAACATAAAGCCCAGCAAAGAGGCCATAGATAAGCACATGTACGTTGCTAAGGAGCTGATAAAACTCGCTAAGAACACTTTGCTGGAGAAGCTGAGTTATGACTTGGAACAAGCGGTGGTCAGCTCCACCCAAGCGGTCTTGATGGAGTTGGGTTACAGGCCACCCGCTCCCAAGGAGATCCCAAACTTCGTGGAGGAGGTCTTGGTGAAGAAGGAGAAGTTGGTGGACGAGAAGTTCGTGGAAATTGCCAAGGAAATCATCCAGACTTACAAGGACATAGAACACAGGGAGAGAAAGGAATATTTGGGGAGTGAGTTCGAAAAGCATTGTAAGCTGACCGAAAAGTACGTGGAGAAGATGGAGCAAATCCTGAAGAAGTTGAGGAAAGAGAAAGGGGAAAGTTATAAGTTCGAGCTCGTGGAGAAGCTCGAGAAGATAAAGGTGAGGAGGGATGGGATGGTTGCCCTCCCAAAGAAGAAAAGGCCCGAGGAAAAGGCGGAGAAGATGATAAAGGAGGAGCTGGGCCAGAGATAAGGTTTTTAAATGGTTTTGGGATGGTAGAGGTATGAAGGCCCTGATCTTGTCTTACAGGAGGGGAAGACACACCCAGAATACGAGACAAATGCTCATAAAAGTGGAGGGACTGGATGTAGAGGGAGCCTCGAAGTTAATAGGGAAAGAGGTCGTGTGGAGGTCCAAAGGCGGGAAGGAGATCAAGGGGAAGATATCTTCCTTGCATGGGAGGAAGGGCGTGTTGAGGGTCATATTTGAAAGGGGTCTTCCTGGTCAAGCGATAGGGACCGAGGTGGAGATCCTCTAAAATGCGAGAAGTTAAAGAAGGAAAAGTGAGGATACTCGCTTACACCAAAGAAGTGCCTTCTAAGGACATGCCCGTCTTTTACAACCCGAAAAAGGAACTTGATAGAACTCTATGTGTCCTCTTCCTCAAGTCCTTAAATGGTCACGAAAGATTCGTCGTCTGTGACTTATTAGCCGCTTCTGGGGTGAGGGGGATGAGGATAAAGAAGGAGGTTGGGGTGAAAAAAGTGGTGCTGAATGACCTCAATCCGAATGCTGTGAAGTTAATGGAGAGGAACGCGAAGTTGAACGGAATGGAGGTGGAGATACGTAATGAGGAGGCGAACAAGTTCTTATTTAATTATGAGGGTCGCTTCGACTACATTGACATAGATCCCTTCGGCTCTCCAGTCCCTTTCTTAGAAGCTGCCATCAGGAAGTTGAGGAACAAGGGGTTCCTGGGACTCACCGCCACTGATACTGCCCCCCTCTCGGGGACTTATCCGAACACGTGTCTGAGGAGATATGGATCGATGTGTCTCAGGACGGACTTCAAGCACGAGGTAGGGTTAAGGATCCTGATGAAGAAAGTTATCGAAAAGGGGGCGGAACAAGATGTGGCTTTGGTCCCCCTCTTCGCCTATTACTCAGGGGATTATTACAGGGCCTATTTCCAAAAAGTAAGCGGTGCAGGGAGAGCTGATGAACTTTTAGAGAAGGTGAGATCCCTTTTCTACGATGGAGAGACTTTGGAAAGGGGGTTTTGGGAAGGGGAGGGAAGAATATTAGGTCCCTTGTGGTGCGGGAACCTGACGAGTGAAGTGGTGAGGAAGATGTATGAGAGGAGTAAAATGGGGCTCTTGAGGACCTTCTTGGAGGAGGACGAGGTTGGGGTCCCTTGGCATTACGACCTTCACACCACATGTAAGCTCTTAAAGAGGAGTGTACCGAAGCTGGGGAAGGTCCTAAAGAAGTTGAGGGAGAAGGGATTCAAAGCGAGCAGGACTCATTTCAACCCAATGGGAATAAAGACGGACGCCAACATAGAAGAAGTGAAAAAAGTTATTTCTCCTTGACTTCCTTCACCTTATCTTCCAGACCTAACTGCTCCAAGAGCTCCTTGTACCTGTTCCTTATGGTTACCTCAGTCACCCCAGCCACATCAGCCACTTCCCTCTGGGTCTTCTTCTCCCCAGTGAGGAGGGCGGCCACGTATAAGCTCGCGGCAGCTATGCCCATGGGGCCCTTCCCGCTAGTGATCTCCTTCTTCAGGGCTTTTTTCAGGATCTCTATGGCTTTGGTAGTGGTCTGAGGGCTCAAGCCCAACTCATTGGAGAACCTGTAGATATAATCCAAAGGGGAAGTTGGCAAGATCCTTATCCCCAGTTGTCTACAGATGAACCTGTAAGTCTTCCCGATCTCCTTCTTGTCCAGCCCAAAGGCGAGGCTTATCTCCCCGAGGGTTCTTGGGACGTTGTTTATGCGACACGCGGCGTATATGGCACCAGCCACCACGCTCTCCATGCTCCTTCCCCTAACCAAACCTTTTCTCGCTGCCTGCTCGTATATCCTGGCCGCTTCCTTCTCCACGGACTCTGGGAGCTTCAAGACGCTCGCGGACCTCCTCAAATCGGTCAAGGCGAACTTCAAGTTCCTCTCTATCGCGGTGCTTATCCTGGTCTGCCACTTGGCGATCCTCAAGTATTTCCTCCTATCAGCCACTGAGAGGCCCTTCATGTCCGCCCCCATCCCCACCATGGTGGAAACCCCTTTGTCGTGCCTTGTGGGGGTTAAAGGAGAACCAGCCCTCCTCCTGGATTCCTTTTGCTCGAAATCGAACTCCCTCCACTCCTGGCTGAAGTCTATGAG
>JAGHCF010000019.1:0-4731 GCA_021160605.1 Nanobdellota archaeon
GGGCAACACATAAAGGGATGTTCAAAAGGGCCCAAAAGCTAGGTGTTCCAGTGGATGGTTGTTCTTCCGTTGGCATCATCATAGGCGCAGCCGGTCTGTTGCTGGGTTTGGGGAAACGTATGGGCTTTAAGGGATTCAGTCTCTTAGTCGACACTTTTTCCCACCCCAGCTACCTTGGCTTCAGCGAGGCTCAGATGCTCTTGAAGGTCCTGAAACAATATCTGGATTTTGAAGTGGACGAGCGAAAGCTCAAACCCTTCCAGAAACAATTCTTCGTGAAAAGGAGAAAACCTGTTAAAAAGGAGAGATTAACTTACATAGGATGATATACCTAGCAGACCTCCATATTCACTCGAAGTACTCCAGGGCTACCTCCCGCCTCATGGACCTGAAGCACCTGACAACCTATGCGAGGATGAAGGGGCTCCACCTCTTGGGAACAGGGGACTTCACCCACCCGAAGTGGCTGAAAGAGCTCTCCCAAATGGGAGAACAAGAAGGCATATACATCTATGATGATATGAACTTCTTGATAACTGGCGAGATATCCACCGTTTACGAGCAAGGAGGAAGGGTGAGGAAAGTACACCACCTCATCCTCCTACCTTCCCTGGAATCAGCAGAACTCGTGAATGATGCTATTTCCAAATACGCGAATTTGGAGGCGGATGGGAGGCCTACCCTCCCCATTTCAAGTCCTGAACTTGTGGAAATCATCATGTCATTGGAACCCAAGGCTTTGATCATGCCCGCACACGCGTGGACTCCTTGGTTCGGCGTCTTTGGTTCCAAGTCTGGCTTCGATTCCCTGCGAGAGTGTTATCAAGATCAGATGAAGCACATATATGGGTTGGAGACGGGACTGAGCAGCGACCCCGCCATGAACTGGAGGTTGTCAGAATTGGATGGGCTCACTTTGATATCAAATTCCGATTCCCATTCCCCTTATCCTTGGAGGATAGGGAGGGAGGCAAATGCCTTCGATCTGAAAGAGTTGAACTACAAAGAGGTTTACGAAGCGATAAGACACAATCAGCTAGCTTTCACCATAGAGGTTGACCCCTCTTATGGGAAGTACCACTGGGATGGGCACAGAAGCTGTGGGGTGAGACTGGAACCCAAAGAGGCCATGAAGTTAGGAAACATCTGCCCCGTCTGTAAGAAACCCTTGACTCTTGGTGTCCTCCACAGAGTGGAGGAATTGGCGGACAGGCCAGAAGGCTTCGTCCCAGAAGGGGCGAGGCCCTTCAAGAGCCTCCTCCCCCTTCATGAGATCATCTCAAAGGTCCACCATCACGACATCTCCTCCCAAAACGTTTGGAACGTCTACAACAAGTTCGTGAGCAGGTTTGGAAGCGAATATGAAGTCTTGCTGAATGCAAGCCCTGAGGAGTTGAGGAAAGTTGATAAGAAGGTGGCTGACGTCATTCAGAGAATGAGAGAAGGAAGGCTAAAGGTGAAGCCGGGATATGATGGGGTCTACGGGGAGTTGATAGTGGAGAAGAGGCTTGTGGATTTCATGTGACGGGCTTCACCACCACCGTGAGGGGGTCCGAGGCCACCTTATAACCATAACCCACTTCCACGTATATCCTCTCGACCAAGGGGGCATCCACCTGCGTCACTTCCACAGGTATGAACAAGGTCGCTTTCCTTCCTCCTGTTAACCTGGGTATCTCTTCTTCTTTCAAGTTTATTATCTTCCAACCCCCCTTCTCTGACACCTCGTATTCACCCACGTCCCACCAAGTTGGGACCTTGACCATCAAGAATTCCACCCTGTTGGCCCTCGCGGAGTTCTCCACCCAATTCTCATCCAAGTAACTTATCATCCCGCCACCCACGTTTTCTATGTCTATCCTCAAGGAGAACTGGGTGGTCTCTTTGTAGGTCCTCACGGGCTTCATGCTTTGTTCTACGCTTATCCTCAGGGGGCCGGAACTCGTCCCATTCTTCACCTCAGGCATCTCCACGTAATCTGCTGGGACAATGGCAATGTCCGCCCAAGCGGTTGAGTTATACATGTAGTACACGAGGGCTTGTAGGTTGAAGGGGACGTCCGTGGTGAATCCTTCTAGCCTCGGGGCCTTCAAGTCCCAAGAGAAGACGTCGCTCCCTCCCTTCTCGAGCTCATCGAGCTGGTTCTTTATAGGGGTCGCCTCCATGCTCCCCAAACCCGTTAGGATGGCCCTCACGTCCCTCGCCTCCGAATCCCCTACATTGCTCAGGAAGAGGTCGAGGTTCGTCCTTTCCTCGGGCATGAGCTCGCTTATCCCGACGGATACCCCTGTTATGATCAACCCATCCTCTGTTACGTTCACCTGGGGTTTCTCTTCCTGGACACACCCGAGTACGAGGAAGATCAGGAGGACGGGAATGTATCTCGCCTTCATTTTATAGGGATCACCCCCAACTTCGCGCTTTCCTCTATTTGATAGTCATAGCTCACCCTCACGTAGAAGGGTATCGTCTGGTAATTGGGGGAGAGTTCCTTCAAGTTGAATGGGATGTTCACAGTGTAACCCTCTTCCGACATCAAGTTGATGGGGTCTAAATCCATGTAGAGGAGTTTTCCCATGGGTTTCCCGTATTCCTCTTGGAACCAGTTCTTCACCACATCCCCTGCCTCCTCCATGGGACTCTCTCCTAACAACTCCACCACCTTGTCATCATATTCTAAGGTTATCCTCACCTTGGTCCCTGGTTTTGGGATCCCCTTCCCTTGATTTATCACCTTGAAGCTCAACACGAAATTCTGACCGGTGGAGCCTTGGACATAAGTTATGGGCTCCATAGTGTTCGAGAATACCCTGATGGCTCCAGCACTCGCCGTCTTGGTGGCGGTAAGGGGAAGACCACTCGCCTTTCGGGAGGAATACTCTTGGAAGGTCATAGCAGCGATCCCCATGTATATGGAAGTGTGATAGTGATACTCCACAGTAGCGTAGATCTCGTGCTCGTAGTACATGTTACCTATTTCTTCTTTCGTCGGGCTCTTCAACACCCAGAAGAACTCCACTTCCTCATCCGGATTCAAGACCTTCAACCCGTGACTCCTGTAAGGCAAACCACTATCATCGTAGAAGGAATAACAAAGATCTCCTGTTCTTTCTAAGGTGGGTTCATATACCTCACCACACTCCACTATCATGAAGGGTTCCACGTTGTCTAAGCTCACTACAATGTCCCTAGCGATGCTTCCCTCCGCGTTGTTCCTCAGGATCAAGCTCAGGTAAGCGCTAGAATTTGGAGTCACCTTTTCCACTTCCACCGTTGGCATCCCCGGCCTGGTGGGCATGCCGAACTGAAGTATCCCCAATCCCTCGAACTCCTCTAACTTCGTCTCCTCAGCAGTTTGCTGTACACATCCTAGGACGAGGAAGGCAAGCAGCACTAGGACGATTTTCTTACCCACAGTACTCACCCGTTACCGAGATCGATTCCCTTACGATGTAGTCATAAAAGGCATCCGCCCTCACCACGTAACTCTTCCTGTTCTCCCCTCCCAAGTCTATGGGGTTCTCAGTGAAGTTGAGGACGCACGTGTAACTGACGTACTGCTTCGCATTCTTCGTCAGTTTGCACACGTAATAATCCTCCTCGATTTCCTGACATTCTGCATTCAAGTCCCCCTTCACCTCGTCGCAATTGTCATAACACTCGAAGTTATCCCCCCCACACATTCCCATGTCCCTAGGGATGAACAGATAGACGTCCCCCAACCTCAGGAGTTCTCCATTTCCCTCATTCCCTAAAGCCACCTGGAGTATTCGAGAAGGTTGATTGGTGGATATGGGCTGCTGACCTATGTCTAGTTTCAGCTTCACCGGACCATAGGACTGAACTGCGGGCACCTCTACTTGGGGGACTTGTTTCAACAACATGTAATCTTGATCCGCAAAGGTTACTTCTAATCTGGACTTCACGTGATATCGAGTAGCAGCATATCCATATATCCTACACGTGAGGTCATAGTCCAATCCGGGATCGGATAGATCGATGAGGTCTGTTATCTGCCTCAATTCGTTGGGATACAGCTCGTCGATCTGGTGCCCTACCTTATAGCAATGACAGTTCACGACTATCTCCCTCTCTTCGCACTCAGGGGTCTTCAGACCGGTGAGGGTTAGACATTGACCCGTCTCACTCAAGCAAGAGACGAAGCCATCGCAACCCGCCCTTACTCTCTTCAAGTTTGGCAACATGTCCCCACACTCTCCTTCATCCAGGTTGGGATCGAGGTAGAAACCAGCTTTTATGTCCTCTATCTTCAGTGTGCCGGTGTTCTTAACGATGGCGGAGAGGAGTATCTGTCCGCCATAGCACGTGCTGGTAGGTGACACCATGAGGCTTTCCACATCGAATCCCACGTTGGGAACTGCATACGTCTCCGCGGATTGTTCATAGATGGTATCTTGTACCCCCAGGTAGTGCCTGTATTCGGGTAACTGGAATAAATTCATCTGCTTCTTCGTGGTTCCCAAGAAGTTCAGCATGTCCGACCATACCATGGGAAGTTGTCCAGCAATCCAGCCCCATATCATGGGAAGCACGACGAAGTACACGAAGGGGACACAACCTATGACTATGAACACCCCCTTCAAGAACTTCTCATCTGGTGTCTCCGCTGGGACGAACATCCAGACCAGGATGGGGATGAGGAGTGTGAGCCCGAAGAGGCCGAACACCCACCAAGAGACGAATCCAGATATGATTAGGATGCTTATGTAC
>JAGHCF010000082.1:0-6321 GCA_021160605.1 Nanobdellota archaeon
GGTTGGAGAGATGCTACTATCTTGGCCATGATCTCATCGTCCGCGCATATGAGCACTTTCAACTTGTGCTCTTCAGCCAACTTCGTCGCCTTTTTTAACGCGTCCAACCTCAACCTCTTCTCCGCGTGATTCAACACCACCCCATAGACGCCGAAGCTCCTCACGTGCTTTGGGAGAACAGACCCCGTATGAGCCCCGGGCTCGTAGGGATCGACGTGAGGCGCGAAGACGGGTATCTTGACTTCCTCGCAGACAGATCTCAAATCCAAGAAGTTGGGTACCACGCCGATGTCGACCATTAAGTCCAGGGAGACCTTCTCAGCGATTTTGGCGAGCTTAATGGCGTTCATGCCGAAGGATTCATCGTACGCTTTGAAATTTATCAACAGCATGAGAGAAAATTCACCTCTTTAGTTAAATATTTATTGTCAGAGGCTAATCCTCTTTCCATGAAATTCGTGGTCCCAAGCAAGATAAGTCAGGATTTTAAGAAATTGGTCGAGGACATGAAGAAGCACAAATTAAACCTCATGGAACTTCACTACAAGGATGTGAGGGAAACCGAGTTTAAGGGGATAAAAGTCACTTCCATCTTCGGGAACCTCAGGGATTACAAATATCTCCTCTTCCTCTCCGAGGAGTTGGGAGTTGACTACTTGCTCTTCAATGTGAGGAAGGAGGATTTGAGGAAGTTGAGGAGGGTGGAGGAAGAGGCGAAGAAGCACGGTGTTAAGATCGCCATCGAGAACAACCAAGACTTCAGGACCCCCTCCGACGTCTACTACGCCTTAAGTGATACTGATATAGGGTTCGTCCTCAACACGAGCAATGCCAGGAATTACTCGAGGAACATAGAGGGCTTCATAAAGATGTTGAGGGATAGGATAGTTGGAATTCACCTCTCAGATTGGTATCAGGGGATAGGAGGCCTCCCTTACTCCTTAGGGGAAAGTGCTTTCTTGGACCCCGTCTTGAAGGAGTTCAAGAAGGGCTCTGTGGTCCTTGATCTAGATCCGAGGTATTCCATAGAGGACGTGGTCATAAGCATAGATAAACTGAAACAAAGGATCCGAAAGCTTTAGTAATAAAACTGGAGCTTCGGCTTATCTCTCTTCTCCTCTTTCTCTTCCTTGGGCTCCAAGATGCTCAGGTCCATGGGCTTGAACTCCGGTTCCTCTCTCCTTTCCTCCCTTTCCGCATATAACTTCATCATCTTCGCATCGTGTTCTCTCAGGAAGAGAGTTATCACGTCCACCATGGACCTCAACTCATCGGTGTTCATCTTGAAGGCTGCCCTTATCCCGGATTCGTCTCCTATCCTGATGTTCAAACTTCCCTCTTCCACGAATCCCCTCTCATTGATCTTGGGCATCTCTCCATCCAATTCTAAGTAGGTCCTCTTGTCCTGCCAAAAGTGCGTCTTCCTGAAAATCCTCATGGTTTATACAATCCATCGCATTTTATGAATTTTGTGCTGTATAAAAGTTTAAAAGGGAGTAACCTCCTTCCTCAAATGTGCAGACAAGGCCTTACCCGTGTTTTTGTGAGTAGGGCCACCTACTTCTGGGTGGTTGGATGGACTGCGTGAGATGTGGTTGGGTGGTGAACAGGCCCCTTAGGTACAAGCAACTCAAGAGGTTGGTGGCGGAGATATCCCACTTGTTAGGGGAGGAGGAACTCTACCATGCGGTCATGAACAGGATAAAGGAGGAAATGAGGATGAAATATCCACTTTCAGGAGAGGTCCCCATCTGCAGGTATTGTTTGTTGGAGTTGTTCCTCTTATTCGTGAGAAAAGACAAGGAGAAAGAGGTGGAGAAGCTCATCCGAACCTATGACTTCCAAGGCGCGATAATCACTTGACTTTCACGTAGTTCTTCCACCACAACTCCAAATCTTCCAGGACTTCGCTGAATTTGGTGCTCAACCTCACTGGCTCAGCTTTAGTCTTCCTCTGAAATATCCCCGCCCTCTTCAACATGAGGTAAACTTGCCAAGTTGTGCTCTTTGGGGTGTTCAATAAGCTCGCGATTCGCTTAAAGGTAAGGGGTTCTTCACTGTGCTTCACCAGCTTTATCATCTTCTCCGCGATCTTCGCCTTCTTCTCGCTTTGGAAGAGGAACTCGCAGAAATCTTCTAGGGTGAATTGGCCTGTCGATAACAAAGTCCTCATTCGCTCGTAGTTGAGCTGAAGGTTGCACCACAATCGCTCCTTCCTCCTCTTCCAATACTCCCTGTAATCTATTTCTACCCCAAGAGGGGTGATCTTCTTCATGAAGTTCGAAGGTTTCGCTGCTTTAAATTTGTTTTCAACGTTGTAAATCCATAGGGTTATAAAGCCTCTTCATCCATCTGGAGCATGGAAAAGCCCGTAAAAAATGAGGATTACGAAGCAGTGAAGGTAGAGGACGGATTTGGACTACTGAACAAGAAGACGAACACATTTTACAAGGTCGGGACAGAGGTCATGCTCGTCTGGTCCTTGTGCGACGGAAATAACACGGTAGCGGACATGGTTAAAAAGATCACTGGGGGCAAGCCCCTACCGAAAGGGGTTACTGAGGAAATGATAAAGGAGGATGTTGAGAAGATCATCGATCTTCTCAGGGAAAACGATTTGGTGAGGTGAACTTCTTCTATGATGGAAAGGAGGGGTTTTGCGAAACCCGTAAAGGAAGGTGAAGAGTATGACGTCACCATCGAGGCTATAGCCTCGAAGGGAGACGGGATAGCAAAGGTGAAGGGATTCGTCATCTTCGTGCCTGGCACGAAGCAAGGCGATAAGGTGAAGATAAGGATAGACAGGGTAATGAGGAACTTCGCGATCGCATCTGTGGTTCAATAGATGTGAAAACCCTCTTGGACCTTTTCTTCCACCTTTTCTATTTTTACATCATCTACCCTAGCGAGAGGAGGGCCCCTCCTCAGGAATTTCAAGAACTCCTCCATCTTATCTCCTTCTGCTAGGACTTCCACGCTCCCGTCGGGGAGGTTCCTCGCCCATCCTTTGATCCCTAGCCTTTTCGCCACTAATTTGGTGCTGAACCTGAACCCTACCCCTTGGACCCTTCCGTAGATCCTTATCCTGTAGGCCATGGGATGAAATCTATTTAAGGCCTTAAATATTTTCAAATTCCATGAGGAACCTCGCTCAAATCTTGAGGGAAATGAAGGGCATCAACGAGATCATGTCAATAACCGCGAGCACATCCGTGCTCCTTGGCGACAGGAACCTAGCAAAGGTCGTGGTGGAGCTTCACGAGAAGCTCAAACACGTTAGGGATGAGGCATACCACCTCCTCTTCGGATTGAGGGGGATAAAGAAGGACGTCCTGATAACCATAACGGACATCGTGGAAAATATAAGCGACATGGCGGACTCCGCGGAGGACATGGCCAACTTGGTGATCAAAGGAAAGGAGTTACATCCTATTTTAAAGAGTGTCCTAGGCGAGGAGGAAAGGAGAGTGTTCTTAATCCTTGTGAAACCTGGTCCCCTCGTGGGGAGGAGCTTGATGGAATTAAACCTGGAGACAAAGGCTGGAGTGAGGGTACTAGCGATAAAGAGGGAGGAAAAGTGGCTCATATCTCCTGCAGGCAAGGAGAAGCTCAGGGAAAATGACCTCTTGTTGTGCGTGGGAAAGGAAAAAGGAAGGGATCTCCTCAAGAAGGCGATAGCTGGGACAGTTAAGATATGAGGGACGTCACTCAGATGCTCGTCGCGGAATTAGTATCCATAAGTGGGGGTGTCTTGGCAGGATACTTGCTCGCTGGCGTGACTGGGAT
This sequence comes from Nanobdellota archaeon, assembly GCA_021160605.1. Classification (GTDB taxonomy): domain Archaea; phylum Nanobdellota; class Nanobdellia; order B33-G15; family B33-G15; genus B33-G15. The sequence goes on from JAGHCF010000082.1 coordinate 3,787, forward strand.
CTTGGAGAAGATCCCTGGGGTCCTCATCCTTCTTCCAGCTTTCCTCGAACTCAGGGGAAACATAGCGGGCTCGCTGGCAGCCAGGTTAGGGACGGGACTACATCTAGGAGTGATAAGGGGGAGGTGGAAAAGGGAAAATGTGAGGAGGAACGTCCTCGCTTCCTTCTTCTTAGGTATCATTGTCTCTGCGGTGATAGGGGGGTTCGCCTGGTTTCTTTCCTTCCTCATGGGCATAGAGAGCATGGGCTGGAAGCTCGTCCTCCTCTCCGTCCTCGCTGCCCTCATATCTAACGTGATAGGGATTTCCCTCACCACCTACCTCACCCTCATGTTGTATAAAAAGGGATATAACCCGGATGATGTCATGGGCCCCGTGGTCACCACTATAGGGGATGTGGTGAGCGTCCTCTCCCTCATCCTAGCGGGATTGGTGGTGGTGAATGTATAGGATGAAGGACATCCTAAAGGAAAGCTTGCCAGTGCTTATTGTGACCTCTGGGATAAGCATGATAGCTGGACTGTTTCTCCAGAACATGGAAAAGGCGTTGTACGCGCTCCCATTTCTGCTCACCATCATGCCTGCCCTAAATGATATGATCGGTGATTTCGGTTGCATCCTCACCTCCAGGTTGTCCACAGCCTTCAAGTTGGGTTATTTTCAGATCGTCAAGAGGGTACTCCTTCAGATCCTCTTAGTCTCCCTCATCTCCTCCCTCTACCTCACAGGGATAGGCTACCTTCTTCACCCCAATCTGCCCTTGGAGAAAGCGATCTCCATCGTCCTCTTGACTTCCTCCTCCCTCATCCTGACCCTTTCCGTGGTGACCTATGCCCTAACCCTATACGCATTGAGGAGGAACGTGGACCCTGACAACGTGATCATCCCCGTCGCTACCTCTCTAGCAGATGTCCTCTCGGTCCTCATCTTCAGCCTCGTGGTCTCAACGGTGTTATGAGCAAGGGAGCACCCTCCGCCAGGGTGTTGATAATGAAAGTAACTACCACTTTAAAGTTTCAAAAATCTTTTAAAGGTTTCCAGCACCGTTTACTTTATGGGACTTCGAGAGCTTTTGGTCGGGCTTGAGAGGCGAGCGGCTAGGCCGTTACAGCGCATTTCTCGCGGGAGGCTCATGAAAGTGTACACCATGCAGGAAATAAGAGGGCTCGCTGAATTGCTGTTCGAGAAAGTCTCCCAAGAGGACTTTGACCTCATAGTGGGGATCAAGAGGGGAGGGTGGCCGGTAGCTAAATATCTGGCGGATAGGATGGGACTCGAGCTGGATTCCATCCGAATATCCACGGATAGTCACTCCAGATTCAGGGAGTTGTTTTACTTGCAGGGTATGGAAACTGGGAAGAAACCCATGATCTTAGAGCGACCAAAGGAGAGATACGAGGGAAGGAAGATCTTGCTCGTGGATGATGAGTTGCACAGTGGCGGGACGCTCAAGTTGGCCAAGAAGTACCTGAAAGGAAAGGTGAAAACTGCGGTCCTCGTGTGGGTGAGGAGACCTGGGCTCGAGCCCGTCATTAGGCCGGATTACTGGGCAGAGATATACACCGGAAGGATGAAGGTCTTCCCTTGGCAGGACACTTCGCCTCATTACATCAATCCCTTAGAGGCGGAAATTTGAGTCTCACCTCATCTCATAGACTATTAGACCTTAGTTCTTTTAATCAAAAGTTTTAATCTGTTTTACAACGTTGTATAAAAATCCCTTTTTTCCTAAAGTTTCGGGCGAATAACCGTGATTATGTGGCGCAAATCCGAGAATAATCACAACGTTGTGAACCAAGCCGGAAAGGAGAATTTGAGCCTTTTTCTAGGTTTTTCACAACGTTGTAAATCCCTACTTTTCAACCCTCTTTTTCGCCCTGTAAAATATCTCCTTTCCCCTAGCCTCTTTGTCCACCAAACCTAGGTTAAACAGCCTATTTAACCTGGCAGAAGCGGTGCTCCTCGACACCTTCATCTCCAATGCTAGTTGCTCCGCGCTCATGGGTCCCTTCTTCAGGAGTATGTTATAAGCATCCCGATCCTTCACGGTCGCCCCGAACTTCCTGATTATATCCTCCCCTACTTCCTCTGCTTCTGCCTTCTTTTCCTCGGAACTTTCACGCAGTAACCTAGCTATTTCGTCCAAGAGATCCAACTTCTCGAGTTTCTTGTCCACACTTCCCAACAGGTTCGTCAACAGCTCCAACAGTTTCGTGTTTATGATCCCCGCCTGGGAAAGGGGGTGCTCCTGAATGGCTTCTACCGTCTTTCTCCACTCTTCTAACAACTCCCTGGTAGCTTCCAGCTTGATCTCTTCTATCTTAGCTTTTTTCTCCTTCTTTTTTCGTCTGAACCAGCCCAACAGTTTCATCAACAAGTTCAACACATTCGACTCTTATAAAACTTTCCTTAACACATTCATCAACTTCTCCGACACTTTCATCAACACTTCCCACTTTTCCAACATGATAGTGTGTTATATATTTTCAGATATATTGAAAACGAACAATGCTTGCCATAATATAAACATTTGTAAA
>JAGHCF010000070.1:0-6134 GCA_021160605.1 Nanobdellota archaeon
ATCTCTACCCTCTCAGGATAGAAATAAACGTATTGAGTGAAGCTTTCCCTCGTGGATATCCCGTGGTTCCCCCTTATCCTAACCACGAGCAACACGGGCCCGGAGTAGAGGATGTCTATTAATGGATTGGAGTTGTATTGTTCGTAGCTCGTGCCATTACACCTGTAGAGGGATTCCACCTTAGTTATCATGTCCTGTCCCCCGAGCATTTGAATGAGAGTTATGGTCCCCCCCTGGGTCTTGTCTATGACAACCTTGTAACCGATCCCTCTAACTTCTATCTGCTGACTAGTGTTAGTGTAATAGATGAGAGGTTCAGGTTCCATCTCCTCCCAACTCTCTCCTAAAAGGTTGTAGTAAAGTTGGAGCTCCTGAGATTCACAACCAAGGTAAGAGGGAAAGACGACGTATCCTATCTTTTCCTCTAGGTTCTCCCAAAGGACCTGATCGCTCAACACCTCATACCCCCTCGTCACGATCACGGAGCCGCTGTCCACATCTTTTGGGAAGTCCACTAAGGTCTTAACGGAAACAACATAAGGGTCACACCCGTAACTCGTTAATTTTATCGCCCTCCTGTGTTCCCTGGGATATGGCCAACTCGCATAGAGGTCCAAAACAGTGTTCTTTATGGACTTTAAGAAGTATCCCACCTCGCTCTTCTCTACCTCCTTCACTTCTTTTGGGATGCTCAAGGTATTTACCACGCTAACTATGCCTATCACCATGATGATCGCCGCCACTATGAAGAACTGCCCCTTCATGGATACCACGTGTAGACATCTATCCTAAATACCCCTTTGCCCGTTGGGACGAACCTGCTTGAGACCTCCACTTCTTTTGGCATTTCCTTGAAGAGGGGTTCCTTTCCTCCCTTCAACTCGTTTTCCCACACCGTGAGCTCTACACCGCTCATGTTTACCTGCCCCCTATCAATTTGAGGGTAACTTCCACCCTCAGAGTTCACCTTGTATTCCATGTACAACGTCTTCTCCTCATTTTTAGTCAAGCTCACCTCAAACAATACATCAGCTCTGGGCGCCTCCTCCCACAAGCCCACGTCATAATCCACGGAGACAGGGGAAACCAAGTTGGCATAAGTGGAACTCCAGAGCGTTTCATTTGTCGCGTAGTAGAGATAGGCCCCTGCCTTTTCGTACCCTACGAGAGATGGGAGGAGAGCAGTTACGTTTACGACCCTATCCGTCTGGTTTCCGCTCCACTCCACTTTCACGTCCACCGGCGTCCCCTTGTAGTAAAACACGAAGGAGTCGTCGGAGATAGGATCGTCGGCGTGGATGGAAATGTTTTTTATCTCCACGGTTATGTTGGAAAGGGAACTCCCATTCCCGTGTATGGTTATTGGGACCCTGTACCACACCCAGTTGGCCCTGGTCTTGAGCGTATAACTCCCGTCCAATACTTTGATGGAGCAGGGGTTGGTTCCTTCCGGGAAATTGTAAGTGAAGTAGAGCACCTTCGTCACGTTCGCTCCACTCAACTCCTTCACTTCTATTCTGGTCCACTTCCTCAACTCGATCTTCATCCTCACGCCTTGAGGCAAGGTGTAGTAGAGCAGGGATTCCACGCCCCTGAAGTCATAACTTTCCAAGTAATCACCGAGGATCCCCATGTCTATGAGGGAGTCCAGGAGCATGTCAATTCCTTTCCTCTGGGCCTCGAAAGAGCTGAATCCGGAGACAGCATTCGTCGCCCAAGATAGAACTCCTACTGCTATGAGCATGGCTATCACGGATTCCAACGTCCTCATAAATCCTTTTGACCTCACCACCAAACCTTCACCTCAAACGTGGCTAAGGATTCCTCCCCTCCACTTACCAGCTTAGTGTAACCTGACATGGAGGCACTGTACCCCCCTATGTCCTCCCCGCAATAAATGGTGGCATTCCTGTCGCCTATGTAAGTGAGATCAGGTATCTGGAAGAGGGTCACGAAACCCGGGGACTGAAAATCGAAGCGAACTTCATCGTAATCGTTTTCTCCCCCAAACTTCACTTGGAAGACATCGTTTCCGAATTCGTCCTTCATAGAAGTCATGACATCTGAACTTTCATTCGCAACGAACGTCCAAGTGGTCGCCATCTCCTCCGGAAAGACGAGCCCCACCGTGGTGCTCATGTTGTTTATCATGAGTATGAGTTCATTTCCCTTTCTCCTTATGATCAAGCCCGTTTCGTTCACGTACTCGCCATCCCATTGAGAGGCATCTATCATCAAAGTCTTGACCTTCATCCAAACCTTCCTCGCCCCACTCACATTACACAGATAGGTGATGTTTCCATAATATACGCCTCCTTCAAGGGGTCTCATCACCCTTTCCATCAACATGTTCTCCTTGCTTCTCTCCATGGCATTAGAGAAGGGATCCACTAATCCCAGGGAAAATTCGACGGTGAAAGCGAAGAAGAAGATGAATAACAAGTAAGCTATCAACATGTCCACGTTTATCTGGCTACGAGACCATGACTTGTTTGACCACAGTCTTCTCATATCCATTGTAAGTACAATGGATAGTCATGTCATATATACCTTTCTCCCCTGGAGCGGTGAGCTCCGCGCTGAACTCCCCGTTGTCCTGCGTCTTTAAGGAGAGCGTTTTCCCTCCAAGGTTTATCTCCACATCAGCGTTCGCTGCCGGTGTCCCCTCGAACTTCACGACACCAAAAAGACTTATCTCCTCTCCAGGACCGTATTGCTCCTTTGGCAGGGATATGCTTATTTCAAACTTCACTGGGAAGATGAAGATGACATAAGCTAGTAGGCTCACTGGAAGCATGACAGCCATGTGCTTGAACCCCGCCAATAAGTTGCCCTCCATGGTTTGCCCAGCCACTAGCGCATTAGAGAAGGACTGGATGGTCAGCGTTAAGAAGAAAAGCGTCTTGAAGTACTCGTAAGATGGAGGGGTTCCGAAGCTTATGAGCCCCTCTTCCGTTGGCCTGGCGCTTATCATGGGTATGAGGACATTATACATGGCCACCATGATCCCGAGGAACACGAAGTGAATGACGTAAACTATGAAGACTTGCTGTTTTAAGGAAGATTCCCTGTCCTTCTCCACCTCTTGAAGCTCTGAGGTCGCATCAGCTATGGACTTCATGGTCGTGGCTATGTCTCCCCCAGAGTAGTAGGACTGGAGGACTATGGAGAGCCCTCTTTTTATGTAAGGTGTGTACCTAAGCTTGCTCATGAAGCTCCTCAAGGCTTCAGGGAAGGGGATGCCCCAGCTTATCATGTAACTCAACTTCTTCACGCTGTCCGTTAGGGGGCCGTAATTCGTCTTAGAGGCATTCACGATCGCCTGAGGAATGGTCATTCCTGCCCTTATGGCTTCGGACACGTCCCTCAAGAAGTCAGGGAAGCGGGCCTCCATCTTCCTCGCTGCGGAGAACAGGAAGTACTCGTGCATGAAAAAGGGGACGGAAACGGCTATGAGCAACCCCGTTATCATGTATATGATGCTCTCAAAGCTCAGGTTGAAGAGGATGGCGGAGAACACGATAACATTTATCCCGACCACGAAACAGATCAAGGCGATGTATTTGGCCTCCATATCACACCTCAGTTGGAGACATGGATTTGAGCATCACGATGTAAATCGCTGTGATCAATGGGAGCCCCACTAGGATGAGCAATAACTGCAGGGTCTGAAGTTGCTGAGTGAATCCTCCTATCAAGGACATGATGGTGGTCAAGACGAGGATGAAAACGGATCCCACCACCACAGCGGTTATGTAGATCTCGAGGAAGAGAGAGAGCGTGTGAGTGAATTCTTCCAACCTCCTCTTATAAGCTTGGGCAAATCCCCTAGCCTTCTCGTCCAAGAACTTCTTCAGGTCCCCTCCCGAGGTTATGGTGCTCCTCATACCCCACAGGAGTTCCCTTAGCTTCTCGGAAGGGCACCTCTCCGCCGCGTGTTCCAAGGCATCTGTTATGTCCATCCCCAAGACTTCTATATCTCTCACTATCATGTTGGCAACCTTGGAGATTTCCCCAAACTCGCCGAATTGAGCTAGGACCTTGAAGATGGTTTGAGGAGGCGCTCCCGTACCCGCTATGGTGGACATGTAAACGGTGGCGAAGTAAAGGATGTTCTCTATCTTCTTCCTCTTGGCGGCGTTCAGGTGGGAGGGATAAACGTGAAAAAAGAGCGTGAGAGCCCCCATCACGGGGATGGTCACCAAAAACGCTCCGACTAGGGAGATCAGGAAGTTGAAGAAGAGGGAGAGGATGAGGAAGGTGGAGAGGAAAGAGATGGCCCCGACTATGGTCGCCGTTAGGAGGTAAATGCAGAAGTATTCTTCCACGGAGTATGGCAGGCCTGCCAGCTTGAGGACGTCCTTGAGGTCTGAGAACAAGTAAGAGTACCTCTTCGCGACCTTGTGGAACAGCTTATAAGCAATACCCGCATAGCTCATACCTCTCCTCCCATCATATCCTCCACTAGCTTCGGATTGGCATAATAGGCGGCGATCACTCTGGCGAACTTCCTGTAGTCCGAGAGGTTGTTCTTCACCATCCACCTCAAGACTTTTGCCCTCCTGACGAGTTCATGCTTTAATTCGTCTATACTCATCCCCATCCTTTCCCTTATCTTGTCCAACAAGATGCTCTTCAGGAGGACGAAGGTATCGGTTTGGGGGTCCCACCTGAAAGCGACATTAGTTATCAAGTCCTTTAAGGTGTAGTCATACCCTATGATCTCCACGACCTCACTCACTCTCCTTATGTAATGCCCTCTCCTCTTGGTGAGGATGAGAAAGACTATGATGTCCAAGTTCTCCAACATGGCCATGGGCAGGTTTATAGGTTTTGTCGTGAGCCTATCTATCACTGCTGGCAAGCTATCCGCGTGCAGGGTCCCCAATCCCGGGTGTCCCGTTGCCATGCCCTGGAACATGACGTAGGCCTCTGCCCCTCTGACCTCCCCGACGATCACATAGTCTGGCCTCTGCCTCAAGGCAGCCTTAAGGAGGTCGAACATGGAGACCTCTCCATATCCCTTCACCCCAAACCCAACCCTCGCCACTTCTGGTATCCAGTTGGGGTGAGGGAGCTGCAACTCAGGGGTGTCCTCTATGCTTATCACCTTCATCTCTGGCTTTATGAAGAGGCTCAAGGCGTTCAGGAAAGACGTCTTACCAGTAGCGGTTGCCCCAGCTATTAGGACGGATAACCCGTTCTCTATGCACAACCAGAGGTAGGCCATGAGCTCTGGGCTCGCGGTCCCGTAGTTTATTAGATCCACAGGGGTAAACGGATTCTCTGGGAACTTCCTTATGGTGAAGTTGCTCCCCCTCCTAGCTATGTCAGTTCCCAAGGTGGCCTGAACTCTGGAGCCATCTGGTAGGGCACCATCTAGGAGGGGTTGGGCGATGGTCAAGGTCCTCCCACACTTCTGGGCAAGCTTCAGGACGAAGGAGTCCAATTCCTCCTTCGTCTTGAACATTATGTTCGTCCTCAGCTGACCGTAGAGGGGATTCCTGTGATAGATGAAGACTGGAATGTTCACACCATCGCAGGAGATGTCTTCTATGTTCTTGTCATGCATCAAAGGCTCTATCTTACCCAGCCCTATGAAATCCCGATAGAGATAATATTGAAACTTTAACTTCTGCTTCTCCTCTAGCTTTATGCCCAACTCCTTCGAGATGCTGTTGAATTTTTCCATGAGGTACTTGTAGGCGCTCTCGAGCTTCACCTTAGAGAAGTCTATATCCAGTTTCTCCCTCAACAAGACCTTTATCTCGCTCAGTTTCTCCAACTCCTCCCTGGTGAGGAGTGGTTCATGTACTATGTAGATCAGGGAATGGATTCTGGGTTCCCACCTGATGTTAGCCCACGCAGCGGTTATCTTCCTCCCCTTGTACTGAATGGTTATTAGGGGATACCTCTCATCTATGGACTGCAATTTTTCTAGGAGTTCTTCCTCCATCCTGAGGGGGGGCAACTCCTTCTCTACTATTTTAAGCGGGACAGCCTCATACTTTTCCCTTAGTACGGATCTCCTCTCCACCACTTGGGGAGAAGGCGCTGTAGGGATAGGGATGGGGACAGGGACAGGCTGAGCCTGAGCGGGAGGGGCCGAAGGTTGGGGTCGAGTGGTCTCAGGG
>JAGHCF010000081.1:0-3485 GCA_021160605.1 Nanobdellota archaeon
GATGCACAACATCAGGTGAGGAGAAGGGGTTCTACCACCTTCCTACGTGATTTCTCAATGAGGTTGAGAACGGTCCTGATGGTGGAGTAGCCCACGTTCAGGCTCCTCACCACCTTCTTCTTGGTTATGGCTCTCCTCCCCAACATGCCCATCTCCTCCAAATACAAACATATACAAGTCGCTGCCCTCACAGTCGGTTTGTATCTCCTTAATAAGGATTCGTGCTCCCTATAAACGCGCATGATTCCCTCTTTGAAGGAAGAAGGGAGGCCGAGCAGGTGCAATGCCCTTTCCACGTAATTATCCACGCTCGAAGAAGGGACCCTCCCATAGAGCCTCTTGACGACCTTTGTGACCCCTCCCCTCGAGATTCCTAATGCTGAGACCACATCTTCTAGGGAAACCGCCTCCCCCTCGCTCACTAGTACCTCTAAAGTGGCCGCTGCCAGGGTATACCTCTTCGGCACACCTTTATTGCAGATCCTCTCGTATTCTCGCAGGATCTTCCGCTTGTACTTCTTGAAGGGCGTCCCATCTATTATCTTGCTGAGCTCTTTTCTCCTCTCCTCCCACCACATGATAGAATGCTAAAACCAGGGAGTTTAAACCTTTTCCCAACCTTGAAGAGATGAGAAGTGCACTTACAATCGGAACAGCCAAACCCTCTTACTGCCTCGTATTTCTCTCCCAACTTCCTCGCCAGGAGACACTCCCATTCCCTCCCTTCCTCCTTCCAGAACACCTTTAAGACCTTTACATGAGGATTAGAAAGAAGGTGATCTATGTGCCAGAACCTCCTTTTCTTCCTCTTCAGGTGTCTCTCCACCCTCTTCTCCAAGCTGTTTTGGGCAGAACCGACATAGGCGTATGTTCCCTTCCTGAAGTCTATTACCCCGAGCTTCCCTACCCTTATCCTCAGGTCTTTCTTCACTTCGATTAATAACACGTAGATGCCCCTCATCTCATGAACCCCGGGATGATCTCGTCCAAGAGGAGAATGGATAGTTCCCTTTTGCCCCCATCAAAAGGTGTGACTCCATCGTGGGTCACTATTAGGCCAGAAATCCTGTCAACGAGGAACCCAGCTTCTTTTCTCGAGACGTCGTGGGAGATCACTACATCGCACTTCGACTCCTTCATCAATAGCCTCGCCTTCTCTTCCAAGACCTTCCCATCAGGAGTCAGTTCTGCCTTGAAGGCTACCAGAATTATATCAGGTGATATGCGCTTCACGCTCCTTATGATCTTCGGGGTCGGCACGAGCCTCACCACGATCTCCTTCTCCTCCCTAGTGCTCAACTTCCTAGAATAAGAGGAGATGGGTTTATAGTCGGCCACTGCTGCTGCGGAGAAGAAGACGTCGAACTTCCCCTCCCTCAGGAGCTCCTCGACTTGCTTCTTCATCTCTTCAGTGGTCTCTACCCTGTAAAGCTTTACCTCGTTTGGAGGTGAGAGAGGGGTGTGGCCTAAAACCAGGTTGACTTCTCCTCCCCTCTTCAAGACTTCCTCTGAGAAGATGATGCCCATCCTCCCACTGCTCCTGTTCGAAATGACCCTGATGGGGTCTATGTATTCTATGGTGGGGCCAGCCGTCACTAGAAACCTTTTCCCACCGTATCGCATGATTTGAAGGGAAGCGGTGGATTTAATTTTTTGCCCCCGCCGGGATTTGAACCCGGGTCTCGAGCTCGAGAGGCTCGCATCCTTGACCGGACTAGACGACGGGGGCAATTTTAACCGAGCAAGGATGTTTAAAATCTTTTCCAAAAAGGTAAAAATCTAGGATTTATTTGAGGAAGCGAGGGGAAAAGCGCGGGACCTAACCCAAATGATTTAAATCCCGACTTCTTGGGAAAGGGCATGAGGAAGGAGGAACTGAGGGGAATAGCTGCCATCGTGGGGACGGTGGTGGGGGCGGGAACCCTTGGGATCCCCTATGTCTTCGCCCAATCCGGCTTTTTGACAGGGCTGTTGACCCTCATCATCGTGGGGTTCATGAGCACCTTGGTGATGCTGTACACCGCGGAGATCGTGCTCAGGACGAGGGAGATAAGACAGATGCCAGGGTTAGCGGGAAAATACCTCGGGAAGCGTGGGAAGCATTTCATGCTCGCCCTGCAGGTCATCGGGATCTATGGAGCTCTCATGGCCTACCTCGCTGGAATAGGTGTGTCCTTTCGAGACATCCTGGGAGGAGATAGCTTGCTCTACTCCACCCTGTTCTTGATCTTCGCCTTTCCGGTGGTGTACAAGGGGCTGAGGATGATAGAAGAGGTAGAAGGCTTTCTCCTCGTGATAAAGGTGCTCCTCATCTCCATCCTTTGTCTCCTCTTGTTGCCTGAAATCAAGCTGGAAAACCTCTCTCAGTTCGACCTGAGGCTCTGGCTCTATCCATATGGGGTCTTGATGTTCGCCTGGAGCGGTTACACGGTGATACCAAACCTGGAAAGGATCATGGAGAAGGACAAGAAGGGGATGAAGAAGGTGATCCTGCTCGCCATGTTCTTCTGCTTCCTCATCTATTTTGGCTTTGCCCTGGCGTTCGTGGGTGCCTTAGATAGGGGGGTGGAAGAAATAGCCACGGAAAGCATGAAGGGAGATATCTTGGCGAGCCTCTTCGCCATCTTCCTCCTTTCCACCCCGTTTTTGATCCTCTCCTGGGTCTTGAAGGACATCTTCAAGTACGATTATAAGGTACCCGAGTTCCCCTCTTCCTTGCTCTCTTGTGTCCTCCCCTTCCTATTCCTCATCGCAGCCAGGCCCACCTTCATCCAAATGCTAGACGTGAGCGGGGGGTACGCTGTGAGCCTCACTTACATCTTAACTGCCCTGATGGTGAGAAGGGCGAGGAAGATGGGGGATGAAAAACCAGAGTTTCAAGTCCCGTTAGGAGACCTTCCCCTTTTCTTCCTCATCGTCATGGGGATTCTGGGTATGGTGTACACAACAATTTCTCTCATATGAGCACTTCCACCAATCCGGCCAAGATCAAGAACATGCTCGCTAAGATGATCATATCCACGGAATCCAACAAGACTTCCATGAACTTAGGAGACCTGTAATCGTGTCTCACAACAGCCGCGGATATAATTCCTCCAGCGACGGCCCCCATGAAGTAAGCTACGACCTCTATGGTGCCATGGATCATGTACATGCCGAAGGCCAGGGGAACTGCTTTGAAATAAGAAGCGAAGCCTGGCCCCAGAAAAGATATCTTGTCTCTTATCGCGTCCCCTATGGCGGTTCCCAACACGCTCGCGTTCCAAGTCAAGATGAAGATGGCCCCAGCGCCGTAAAGGAAGGAGAAGATGATGACGAAGAAAAGGACCTTGAAGTTGTTTATCAAGATCTTCTCGAGCAGGCCAGGGGAAGTGGCAGCAGCCGAAAGCGTATTGATGTACCTTATGGTCTCTACTTGCCTTGAGAAGAAGTGAGAAAACATCTCTTCGGGTAGGATCACGGCAAGGAACGTGAAGAAGGTCAGC
>JAGHCF010000013.1:0-3062 GCA_021160605.1 Nanobdellota archaeon
CCATGGACGTCTCCACTTTGTATAGGATCTTTATCTTCTTACAACTGAGGCGTTTGAAGCACTTCCTGCAGGTAACCGTTTTCTGACCGGAACGAAACGCGATGGGATGACCGCACTTATAACACCTCCCCACGAGCCACATGGAAAAGAGAAGTGAGAGGAGGATTAAAGCTTTATCCCTCTCCCAACAAGTGCTCTAAGGTCTCATCACCCTCCTTAGCGACCTGTAGAAGGTTATTCTATCAATCTCTCCAAGCCCCTCTTAGTTACTACAGATGATCCCTCACTAACTATCTCTGTTTTGTTCCTTCCCGTATCCAGGAAGACCAATGGGCCCTCTGTAGTCGCATAGAAGATACCCTGAACCCTCGAAACCACCGGCGAGCTTCCTCTCCCCACTATCATTTTGCTTCCCACAATGTTTGGCGTGAAATATTGAGTAGTCCCGTATTCATCACCTGTCCTCCCGACTGCCACGCCGCTCTCCGGTTTTAGGAAAATCCTCCTATCCCCCACTTCGATCATGTAGTTAAACGGAACCCCGAACCGAGAACGCCCCTCGCACTAGCTAGTTGAATCCCTTTTACTTTCAGATACATCGCTCCTTCCCATCACCGCAGCCGCCCTAAGCCTCTGTTTGAGCCTTCCGTAATCTTCAGGCGCTATTTCTTCCCACTTATCCCTAACGACCCTTACGGCCTCTCTTACCGCGTTTAAGAGTTTCTTGGACGTGGTCACTACCATAGAGTTAACAATTTTTAAGACTTTCCCTTTGCGGAAACCCTATGGAAAAAGATAAAAGCAGCAGTTGAGGGTGAACCATGATGAACATAAGGGATTTACCAGGAGTTGGTGATAAGATAGCTGAGAAGTTGGAAGAGGCTGGGTACACCGATGTCATGGCCATAGCCGTGACCCCTGTCTACAAACTCGTAGAAGATACTGGAATAGGAGAGGCGACTGCTAAGAAGATCATACAAGCAGCCAGGAGCAGTCTGAAGATGGGCTTCATGAGCGGGACAGAGCTCCTCGAGAAGAGAAAGGAAATAGGTTACATAACCACGGGGAGCAAGGAGTTAGATCGATTGCTGGGGGGGAGGGGGGTGGAAACACAGGCAATAACTGAGGCCTTTGGTGAGTTCGGCTCTGGGAAGACGCAGTTGGGACTGCAACTCTCCGTGAACGTCCAGCTCCCAGAGGAAGAAGGGGGCTTGGACGGTTATGCTGTTTGGATAGACACAGAGAACACGTTCAGGCCAAGGAGGATAGCCATGATGGCAAAAGCCGTTGGGCTTGACCCTGAGGAAGCCTTGTCCAGGATAAGGGTGGCAAGGGCCTTCAGCAGCGATCACCAGATCTTGTTGGCGGAGAAGATCCCTGAGTTGATAGAGAAAGAGGGAATTCCCGTTAAATTAGTAGTGATAGACTCCTTAACCGGATTGTTTAGGGCAGAGTACATAGGAAGAGGGACCTTGGCGGATAGGCAACAAAAACTGAATGCTCACTTACACACACTCCAGAGGATCGCAGATAGGTTCAACTTGGCGGTGTTCGTGACCAACCAAGTCATGGCGAGGCCAGATATCTTCTTTGGGGACCCGACTAAGGCTGTAGGAGGGCATGTCTTGGCTCACGCTGCCACTTATAGGGTTTACTTGAGGAAGGGGAGGGAGGACAAGAGGATAGCCAGGCTGGTGGACTCCCCTTGTCTCCCGGAAGGGGAAGTCGTCTTCAGGATAACCGACGACGGCATAAGGGATTGATGGATGTCCGCCTAGGCGGAGGTGAGAAAGGACTTCGTTTGTTTCTGTGAACTTGCAGAGAGTTAGTCAGAGTTGCTCCGCGTACTTCCCTATGATGGGAACGGGCTTCTGCTCACCCGTGAGGGCGTAGTAGACGCCTATGAACCAGAGGACCAGCAACAGGATGAACCCTAAGCCCGCTATCACCCACCCTATGACAGGTATCACCATGATCAATGTGAAGATGATGGCCGCCACGCTGATCATGAGGCTCTGCTTCGCGTGATAGACCGCAAAAGTGTCCCTCCTCTTCACTAGGTAAACCAAGATGAACCCAATGACCCCAAAGAGGTATGCTATGAAAGCCCACAACTTGCTCGAGGTTTCCATAGGTTTGAATAAAGCTTGGAAGATTAAATAATTTACTTCTTCCTCCCAATGAATGCTTTCACGAGCTTGAATCCGAGGACCAGAGCAACCACCACGCCCGCGGATATCAATAGGCCTCTGGCTGTTTCGTTCCTTAAGGCCCAGGCGAAGAAGTTCAAGAGGGGTGTCGGGACGGGTAAACCAAAGATACCATACTCGTGCTTCTCCTCCACCCACTCCCCCTCCTCATTGAGGTAGAGCATGCTCACGCTCAGGATCTTGGAATCTTGAGGGATATCAAGTCTCTCCTCGAAGCTCTCTTCGGTATGAGGGGGGATCGTCCTGTTAAAGGAAAATTCTTTCACCCCTTCGACGGAGAGGTAGAGCACCTTGAACATAACTTCCTGCTCTATGTTCCCTATGTTGGAGAGGTTGACCCTCAAAATGGTCTTGTTGAATATCTCCTCGGAAAAAGAGACGTTCACGTAGGGCACGATCACATTCACGCTCAAGCTCTGGTTAGTCTTCATACCATCATAATCCCCAAAGAAGGTTATGGTAAAAGTCGTTGTGTTTTCCGGTTTCTGAAATTCTATTTTGACCTCCTGCTCCTCGTTCACGTCCAAGGAAAAGCTATCCGGGCTCACGTCGAAGTAACCCTCTCCTTTGACTTCTCTCGATATTTGGAGAGGCACGTTCCCCACGTTCCTCACCATGAGGTCGATGGATGTAACGTTCTTGAAGGCGATGGCTTCCACCTCTTTCTTGGACAACTGAAGCATGGGCGTGGGAAGGATGACCAAAGTCCTCCTGCTACTACCGCTCTCATCCTTGGTATGGAACTCTAAGGTGAGGGTGTAGTTCCCAGCAGGTATGTTGGAAATGAAAAAAGGTTTGCTTTCATTCACGTAGGAGGTCGTCACCTCTCTCTCCTCTATGGTCTCGTTGTAC
>JAGHCF010000004.1:0-2800 GCA_021160605.1 Nanobdellota archaeon
GCTTGAATCTCTGGGAATTCCCTTGGCCTCACCTTCAGCAATGGCTTCATCTCCGAGGTGTTGCAGAGCATGTGCAAGTAGCCAAAGGTGTCGCCCTCGTTCCTCAAGCAGGTTATGATGTGATGAGCACTTAAGGGATCTATGTACAACTCACTTACCCTATGACCTAAAGGTGTGGCGATGAAACCCTCCACGAAACCCCACTCTTCCAAGAGGCTCCTTATCCTCCTTAGCCTTTCCGAGAGAGCCTTCACCTTCCCGTACTGCCTGGCCCAGAAGGTCTTGGAAAAGAACTTGAACATCCCCTCCTCATCCCTCACGAATAGGTTAGCGATCAAGGAGAGGAGGTGCATCCTCAGGACGGGCTCGGAGGACAACTTAGAAGTTATCTCCTCCACTTCTCCAAAGATGTACTTCTCAAAGATCTCCTCTTTTTCTTCCTCTGTGGAGGCCATGCATATTGCCTCTCCCTCCTCGTCGTATCCGGGTCTACCCGCCCTTCCCGCCATTTGTTTGTATTCCAATACAGGGATCCAGTAGAGCCCTCCTTCATACCTCCTTAAATCCCTGACCACCACCCTATAAGCTGGGAGGTTGACCCCCATGGCCAAGGTAGGAGTGGCACATATCACCTTTATGTCTCCTTCCCTGAAGTGTTCCTCTATGAGTCGCCTTTGTTTGGGGAGCAAGCCAGCGTGGTGAAAGGCCACTCCGTGTTTGACGCACTCCCCGAGCAATTCGCACTGTTTTGTGGGCCTTGGGAGGACATTCTTCACCTCTTCCCCGAGTTCCTCAAGGTTCTTTGGGAGTTCCTTGCTCAATCGCTTTGCCAAGGCTTCGGCATATCTCCTGGAAGCCAGGAAGAAAAGGACTTGTTTCCCCTTTTTCAGCGTGTCTTTAAGGATGCCAGCCTCCCCCTTCCCACTTATCTCGAGGACCTCATCTTCGAAGTAAATCTTATTCCCGAGGAGCACCCCTTCCCTCAGTCTGGTCGGCCTGTAATCCGAGATGACCAACTCTGCCCCCAACCACTCAGCGATTTCCTCAGCGTTCTTTATGGTGGCGCTCAAGGCTATTAATTGAGCGTCGACCATCTCCCTGAGCTTAGTTATCAAGACCTCCAAGGTCGGACCCCTTGAGAGGTCGTTAATGAGGTGGATCTCATCTATCACCAAAGTCCCAACATCTCTCACCCAAAAAGCTCTGTGCCTTATCAGCGAGTCCATCTTCTCAGAAGTAGTGATGATGATGTCATACTTTTCAAGCCAAGGATCACTAGAATCGTAATCGCCTATGGAGAGGGCGACCTTCAGATAATCGTATCTCTCCCTGAACTCCTTATACTTCTCGTTAGCGATGGATTTCAATGGAACTATGTACAACATCTTCCCTTTCCCTTCCAATATGTTCCTTACCCCAGCGAGCTCAGCTATGAGGGTCTTGCCAGAGGCTGTGGGGGAGAAGACCACCACGTTCCTCCCCTCCAAGACTCCTTTTTGAACCGCCTGAACTTGAGGTGGCCTGAGTTCCAAATTAGGGAAAGTGAGCTTGAGCCTCTCCGGAATAGGAAGCTCCCAGAGCTTCATAGGGTCAAAAGAATCAAAAACAATATATATGTTAATCGTCACCATAAGAGCATGAAAAGTCAAGCTGCGATTCCAATCATCCTGTTCTTGTTTCTCGGCCTCTTCGTGTTTTACGTGATAATGATGTCTCCTGAGGAGGCGGAGGAATTCCTGAACGTGACGAACAAGACAGTGGAGGAGGAAGGGATAGAAACTCAAATAGGGCTTGTGGGGAGCTCAAAGGGGGGAGAAGTTCTGGGAATCAGGGAATATGAGAACCTCCTCGTCTCTTACCCGAGCAGGAGGACATTAAAAAAACACGAGACGAGCCTTTTTCTCAGTTCTAACATCATCTACTCTGACAGCAGGAGTTTTGAGGTAAGTGCGGATGAGAACACGAAGACAGTGGACTTGTCCTTTCGAATAGAAGAACTAAATGGGGCGAGTGTAGTCGTTCGGTTCAATGACAAGGTGAGAGGGAAGTTCGACTCGCCCCAAGAGGTGAATTTGAGCTTCGAGGACGTGAATGCCACCAACACGATAAAGATAATATGTAGGTTTAATGGTTGGATCTTTTGGGAGACGCAATCATGTTCCTTGAAAGACCTCAATATATACGTCCAGAGATATACCCCTGTAGAGGAAAGGTTCTCCATCAATTTGGACACGACCGATGTGGAGAGGTATGGCTCTCTCGTCCAAGCGAACCTGAGCATAGGTGGAAATGAGAGGAATGGGGACTTGGTGATAAAGTTCAATGGGGAGGAGATCTACAGGGGGAGGCCAGAGGAAGGGATTTATTCTAAGATGAAGGAGGTGGACATCAAGGAAGTGAACACTCTAGAAGTAGAGGCAGAGGCAGGTGGGGTGTACGAGATTAGAAAACTCTCCCTTGCCTTTCTCATGGGACAAGTGGCTGAGAAGACCCCGGTCATGAACTTTGACGCCTCCCCAGGGAGGAGCGTGAAGGTAAGGGTCTACGTGAGGGAGAGGATCCTCCCGCCTAGCGTGCTCAACTTAGTATTGGAAAGCGCGGGTAAGACTTACGTCTTGAATCCCGCAAGGCAGGGATGGAATGAGATTGAGATCAAAGGAGAGGACGTGAAGGAAAGGAATACCATAAAATTTCAGAGTCCGGGCCTCTTAGATGTGGGTAAGGTTGAAGTGGTGAGATGAATTGCCTGAAGAGGGGGAAAGGATAGTAACTTGGGTTCTGTACATAAGCATCCTAATCA
>JAGHCF010000036.1:0-12835 GCA_021160605.1 Nanobdellota archaeon
CTTCCTCTCGAGCTTTAGGAAGAGAAGGGGGAAGACCAACAGCAACCAAGCGATGGTATAGAAGTTCGTCGACAGAAGGAAGAGAAAAATGTAAGACACTCCCTTCATGCCGTATAGGACAGAAACACAAAGAGAAAGTATCAATATCAAGTCGAAAATTTGAGGGAGAAACATCCTGCTGTAAACTAGCATGCCTGTTGAGAAGGCGAAAAGGGTTGAGGACAAAAGAGAAGCTCTCCTGCTCAGGCCGAACTTCCTCCCGAATAGATAAAATAAGCAAATGTTCAGAGAGAAACAGATGATGTGAAAGAGTCTGAGCAAGTTATACGCCAAAACCTCATTCCTGAGCGAGAATCCAATTGATGCTGGAAGCAAATTAGCTAGCAGATACAATGGTCTCTCTGCAAGGTAAGGCTTTTCCCCTTTCCACAAGACGTCAACAGATTGATTCAGTGAAAAGTTGAAAAAACTTTGATTTAAGGCAAAGGAGTGCGAGAAGAAGATACTTTTCAATCCGTAGAAAAATAATTCCTCTCTTTCGTCAAGAAGGAAGGGTTCATCAAACGCGAAGATGGTCGTGAATTTAGCATTCTTTTTGACCGGTAGAAAAGAACAAACGAAGAAGGACAAGAGAAATAAGAGGATCATGCATTTCAAATCAAGTTTATCCATATGAGTGTGTATCCCGGTTACCTTATTAACTTTTTAGTTTGAATGGTAAAAACTAAAGCCTCTTTGCCCTGACGACCAGGTAGAGAGAGAGTAAAGAGTCCAGGGCTCCGACTCGATAGAATATCACTTTTCCGAAAAGTTTATTCGATAAGGGAAGCCAGCTAAAGGAATTCCATTTATCCGCCACGAAACCTGCTTGATCAAGTAGCCTCTTAAGGATGTTCTTCGAGAAGAATCTTATGTGAAGGGGGGATTGACACGCGAAGATGTTTCTCCCAAGCAGAAACATCAACCTATATTTGAGGGAGAAGGTGTTAGGCGTGGACAGGATCAAGTATCCGCCTCTTTTGAGTTTTCCACGCAACTTCTTAAGCACGGAAAGGGGGTCAAAGAGGTGTTCTATGACCTCGGTCATGGTTATCACGTCGAATCTTCCCTTAAACGGTATCTTCTCTCTTTCGATGTCGCAAAGTTTGACCTCAAAACCTTCTTTCCTCAGGCGGTTAACGAAGTGGGGGAGAAAGTCCACACCGCATACTTCACATTTCTTCTTAGCCCTTGCTTCTCTCAACAAAACTCCGGGTCCACAGCCCACGTCCAATAACCTAGTATCTTCTGGAACTAACTCGAGAACGTAGTCCACCAATTTCTCCGGAACAGGTTCAGACCAATCTATCTTCTTGTAGTACGATGCATGTATTCTTGCGGCAGGGCTCTCTTCCCGCATTTTTTGAATAAATGCTTAAGGATTTTTAAGTGTGAGGTGGAAAATAATCTTGATGCCCAGCTACACCATTGGAATCTGTGCCTACAACGAGCAGAAAAACGTGGGAAAATTGTTGGAGAGGGTCTTGTCCGAGAAAGTGGGTGACCTCAAGAAGGTGATCGTCGTCGCTGGTGGGAAGGACAGGACACTTGACCTCGTCACGGATTTCGCTGCGAGAGAAAGAATAGTTGAAGTCGTCAGGGACGTCGGGAAGGGCAAGTCTTCTGCCATGAACGAGATAATCCAGAGGTCTGTCGGGGAGTTCGTCGTATTCGTTTCCGGGGATAATCTCCCGAGTAAAGGGAGCATCAAAAAGATGTTAACTTCTTTCAAGCCCGGGGTCGTCGCTGTCGTCGGTAGACCCAAACCTTCGAGTAAGAGCAAGTTGGAGAACCTCCTGTGGGAACTGCATCACCAGGTCGCGAGGTCGATCCCTAAGATCTCCGGGGAGATGTTCGCCGTGAGGAGGGAATTCTTGAGAGAGATCCCTGAAAATGTTATAAACGATGACGCGTACCTGACCTCTATACTCGAAGAAGAGGGTGAGATAATTTACGTGCCCTCTGCTGTGACGAATATGATCGGCGATTCAGGATTAAGAGAATTCTTCCGCAGGAGGAGAAGGATCGCAATCGGATTCGTGCAGTTGAAGAAAAGGGGTTTACGTGGGGGACATATCCCTTTCGCTATGAAAGTTAAGCTCGTCCTGAAAAATCTGAAGAGGGAGACAATAGCCCTCGTGGGGCTCATTTTCTTAGAAGTCTTGGCTGTGTTGATGGCCTACATCGACTATTACAGGGGGTTTATCCCTTACAATTGGAGGGCAAGATGGACGTCCTGAAGTTTTACAGGGTAAAAAGTTGGATCAAGAACCTCGGGATAGTCCTCTTGGGTTTCTTATCCTCTGATGGTAATCTTCCTAATCTACTCCTATCTCTCCTCAATACAGGTTTTCTGATGGCCTTCGTCGCGAGCCTGAACGATTTCTACGATTCGAGGAGTGGGGAGAAAAATTTCGTGGGTGAATTCATCAAGAAATATGGGGAGGGAAAAGCTCTTTTTCTCGTGTGTTTTCCCTTGATCGGGGTCGTGTTGCTGTACTTGATACATTTCTCTCAGAGTCTCTTGTTGGTCTCTGTTGCTTTTGCCTTACTCTATTACGTGTACTCTGCCCCACCGAGGCTGAGGAACTGGTGGTACTTTTCCCTTCCCATTAACGTGGTTTGTTTAGGTCCTTTAACTTTCCTCCAAGGGTTCTATCCCGGTTCGGGAGAGTTGAGCTACGTGAGTATCGGGGTGGTGCTGAGCTTATCCATCTACATAGCTCTGTCCGAGACCATACATCAGATATCCCACGAGAAAAAGGACAGGGAAATGAAGGTCAAGTCCCTACCGAACGTGTTTGGCCTCAGGTCCTCTAAGAACCTGGCCAAGTTCTTCTGTGGCTTGGGACTGGTGACCAATATGCTTTTTTCGTTCGCTCACATCTCATTTTTATGTACCTCCATCGTTTGGGCGTTGAGATTCGCAAAGGTCTCATCTGCTAGGAACTATGGAAAACTCAGAGAAGAAGTCTCCTTCATCCCAGACGGGATTCTTCTCTCGTTGGCCCTCGCGTCAGAAAGATTTTTATAAAAAGAGGTTCCTGACTAATTGAATGCAAGTGGATAAAACCTTACAACGAACCAAACTCATTGATACGCTAACTCTCTGTCCATGTTGTCACAGAGTGATCAACGCTAAGATAGTTGAGGAAGATAGGAAGGTCTTCATGGTAAAAGAACACTGTGGAGTTGTGTTGAAGGTGTTGCAAGAGAACGATGCAGAATTCTACAAGAGGACGATGTCCTTCACGTTGCCGAATGTGTACAGAGGTGTCAGGCCAGGGATGGGGCCCTTAGAGCTCATGAGGAGGAGAAATGAGAACGCGGCTCAGTTGTACCTGTATGTGACGAACAGGTGCAACCTCAATTGTCCTATTTGTTTCGAAAGAGGGCATGGAGAGAAGGACTTGAAGTTAGAGGAAGTAGCAAAAATCGTCGGAAAATATCGGGCCAACTATTACGTGATCTCAGGAGGGGAGCCCACGCTCCACCCTCAAATCCTACAGATAATCAAGCTCCTCAAGGAGAAAGGAAAATACGTGTTCCTGATAACAAATGGTATAAAGCTGTGTGATGAGGATTTCGTGAGGGGGTTGAAAGAAGCTGGTGTGGACATGGTCGGGTTATCCTTTGAGGGTCTGAATGATGAGGTATATGAAAAGATCAGAGGAAGGAAGTTGGTGAAGGAAAAACTGGCTGCTGTGAGGAACTTGAGGCGCTTCGGGATAAAGTGCGCGTTGGGCGCTGTCATAGACAAGGACATCAACATAGAATCCGTGAAAGAGGTGATGGACTTCGCGATCCAAAATAGAGGCATAGTTTCCATGGTTTGGTTCGGCTGCATGAACTTCAAGGACAAGACCAGAACCACGAAATATGACATATGGAAATTCTTGGAAGGGGAGTACGACATACCCTTGGAGTACGTCATAGAGGAAAGGAGATTGAGGTACCTCGTGAACATCTTAGCGTGGAAGTTCTTCGGAGAGAGGGGGCTCAGGGAGTTCTCCGTATTCAATGCCAACTCTATCTACCTCAAAGTGAAGGGGGAGAGGATAAGTACTCTGTTTGACTTGGAGAAATTAAAAGAGATGAATGAGGTCTTGGAGAAGGCGAGTGGCCAGAGGAAAGGAAGGGCCCTGCTTACTATCCTCCTCGGGTTGAGGAAGTTTTTGAACAGGGGCGTGTTCAAATTATTGATCTCTTTGTTGCTCTCCGGCTTCCTCCCAACGAAAGCTTCCAAGTTCGTCAACAAGAGCAAAATAATTCGCGTGAGGGTAAGTCAGCTCATAGAGGAATACACAGCGGATTTACTCAGGACAGGTTCTATAACCCACTGTGAGGAATCTTTAAAAGCATTCCAAGGTGACCGTTTCTCCATCGTCACTCCATCTTAATCCTCTTAATTAAAGAGAAGGTATTATCTTCATTACGTGAAGGCCCAAGCCTTGCTCCAAGTCCATCAAGATTCCTTCCACATCATAACTCGTGCCAGCGACAGGATCAAACGGCATATCCTCGTAGAGGTAGAAGGCAGTAAAACCTTCGAACTCCAAGATAACCGCAGTTCTGTTTTTGTTCTCATTTCTGAAGTATCTGACATTTTTGAGGGTTTGACCGCTTAGGGAGAGGTAACTTCCGACTTCGCTCAGAGTTAGAGGAGGAGAAACTTTTTTGGGTGGGGGCAATACGTAGTTGTCATTGTGGCCAACCTTGGTCAGGTTCAGGCAGAACAGTCCGTTTCTCGATTCCAATACACCCTTACAAACGACGACGTCCTTGATCTCCAAATCACTTGGGCTGAAATCTCGGAAGTTATCTACCCTATAAAAGAAGTTGTTCCTCTCGATGAAGAGATGTGTGGAGATGAAGGCAACTGTTCCCTCATACTTCTTAACCACATACTCCTCACCATCGATGATTATGACCTCTGGCTTCGGCCAGAGGGAGTACACCAGAGAAAACAGCAAGAGGAGTTCGACCAGAATTATGGGGTAGTAAAGGAAGCGAGCTTTCATTTTGAGATAAGCCGACGTTCTCGAAATAAATATTTTTTGAAAGGTGTGCGCCGGCCGGGATTTGAACCCGGGTCGCCACCGTGGCAGGGTGGTGTCCTACCAGACTAGACTACCGGCGCATGAGAAGGAAGAGGAAAGGCCAATATTTTAAACCTTTACTTCTCTGCTATCCAAAATGTGTAGCAAAGAGGCCAAATCAGCTTGTAAATGAGTTCATGTTTAAATCTGTTCTTCGATTTATCTAAGAGGTTCAGGGGAATCACTTTCAGTCCCTTGAATCCCGCTCGCTTGAGGAGGTTCCTTATCTCAAAGGGACTGAAAAAATGGAAAAAAAGAGGTTTATTGACTTCTATATTCATTAACTTCTTCACTCGTATGATATGATTGCTCCTCCATCTGAAAGGATAAAACCTCGAGTGGAACGACGTGAAGAATAACCCCTCCTCCACAAGACTATCATGAGCTACCTTCACGATCCTCTCCCTAGCATCTCTGTCCTCTATGTGTTCGAGAGAGTTCTCCATTAAGAGGACGTAATCAAATTCTCGCTCGGAATGAAAATCTTCAGCATTTGCCTCCACGAATTTGACATTTAATCCGAGCTCCCTTGCTTTCTTTCTCCCCTCTTTAATCATCCGCTGATTGTTATCCGCCACTACGACCTCAAATCCTTTTTTGGAGAGATAGAGGGCTATCCTCCCCGCCCCCCCACAAAGATCCAGCACTTTTCCTTTTTTCTTTAAAAAACGCTTGAAAAGTTCTTTCTCCGCTGGAAATGGACCATGGGTTAAGTAGTAAGAGAGTACCTTACTGTCAGAGAAAAATTCCTCTACTATTCCCATATGAAGGAAAGAAAGTGGATTATTTAAATGATTGGCGAAAAAATTCTCCATGCGTGTGGCCCTAGCAAATTTCCCTTTCGAAAGACCGGTAGTGAGGAGATACAGATGTGAGGTATTTACGAGAGCTTACTTATTTCCACCCATGCCCCTCCTGTATCTAGCTTCTGTGGCAAGGCGGGAGCATGATGTATTTTTCCTCGATTGCGTGGCGGAAAAAGTAGGAGAGGGAAAGTTGCTTAAGGAACTTTCGGAGTTCGAACCTGATGTGCTCGTTTTTCTGTCGGGGTTTGAGAGCCTGAAATATGAATTAGAACTCGCAAAGGAGATAAGGGAGAAAATCGGGTGCAAGGTGGGATGTGTCGGCTTTCTTCCCAGCCTATTCCCAAGGGAGGTTTTGAGGAAGGGGCTAGACTTCGCCATCCTGAACGAGCCCGAGAGGACCTTCAAAGATATGTTGAGTGGGAGTTGGAGGAAAGTGAAGGGGTTAGCGTTCAGGAAAGGTAAGAAAGTGGTGGTGAACGAAAGGAGGAGGGAAAGGGATTTGAAGGACCTCCCGATCCCTTCCTACGACTTATTGAATGTGAGGAGATATCACGACATCTTCCTGCCCAAGCCTTTCATGACTGTCGAGACCTCAAGGGGGTGTCCCTTCCCCTGCATTTACTGCAATCACCCCTTCGGGAGGAGGTTCAGGGCGAAACCTGTGGAGAAGGTCTTAGAAGAATTAGAGCTCCTCAAAAGGATGGGCGTGAGATATGTGAGGTTCTTGGACGATACTTTCACCGTCGAAAAGAGATGGGTCCTGAAACTATGCGAAGGGATGAAGAGGTTAGGGTTGAAGTTTGTATGCCTGAGCAGACCGGATACGTTGAACGAGAGGGTCGTGAAGGCCCTGAAGGGAGCGGGGTGCGTTAGGATCCTCTTAGGGATAGAATCGGGCTCCCAGAGGATTTTGGATTATTACAAGAGGGGGTACAAAGTGGAGGACGTGAGAAGAAGCTTGAAGCTGTTGAAGAAATATGGGATAGAAACCATCGGTTGGTTCATAGTTGGGGCTCCCATGGAGACCGAAGAAGATGTGGAAAAGAGCATCGAGCTCGCGGAGCTATTGGATTGGGTGGTGGTGAGCATCTTGGAGGAAAGGCCCGGGTCAGAGATATTTAATCCGGAAAACTTCTCCCTGTTCCCCTATAAGACTAGGGTAATTAGAGAGAAAGAGGGGAAAAGATGGGAAAGGGAATTTTACTTGCGGTTCTACTCTAATCCGAGGAGGCTCTTAAGGCTCCTCTTCACCTTCTTAAGATATCCAAGACAATCTATTTCGGCTGGTGGGAACTTGTTGTCCTATCTTTTCGAGAGTTCATTGAGGCCAGATGTGTTCTAGAAAAGGAATTAAAGGAGTGTTGAAAGGTTCAGGATATGGAAAAGAGGGTGGAAATGCTCCTGAGGAAGCAGCACTACGGGATCGTAGGCGAGAATGGGGCGGTGAAGCTGTGCGCGTGGTTGAAGAAGAGCCTGCACGACAAGGACTTCTGTTACAAGCAAAAATTCTACGGCATTCAGAGTCATAGATGCCTTCAAATGACCCCAGTAGCCAATTTGTGCAACCACAACTGCCTGTTCTGCTGGAGGGCCATGGACTACTCGAGGAGTAAGGTGAAAAGATTTGATCCTCCCGAGCTCATCATAGAGGGGTCCATTCGGGAACAGAGGAGGTTGTTGACGGGTTTTAAGGGGGATCCTACAGCGAATCAGGAAAAAGTCAAAGAGGCGTTCGAGCCAAAGCACGCCGCCATAAGCTTGTTGGGGGAGCCTACCCTCTATCCCTACTTAAAGGAACTCGTAGAGGGATTCCACGAGAGGGGTATGACCACCTTCGTGGTGACCAATGGGACTAAGCCCGAGGTAATCAGGAAGATAAAACCGACCCAGCTTTACGTGACCCTCCCCGCCCCGGACGAGAAGATATACGTGGAACTGACGAGGCCTTTAATTCCGAACGGGTGGGAGAAGTTGAACGAGACCTTGGAATTGATGCCCAAGATAAGGACGAGGAAGGTGATAAGGTTGACCCTGGTCAAGAAGTTCAACCTGGTGAAACCAGAGAGATACGCGGAGCTCCTGGAGATCGCGAAACCCCACTTCGTGGAGGCAAAGGCGTACATGGCAGTAGGGTTCTCCGTCCAGAGGCTGGGATACGATTACATGCCTACTCACGAGGAGATCTTGGAATTCTCCCAAAGGATAGAGGAGAACTCGGATTACAAGATCATAGATGAGAAGAAGGAATCGAGGGTCGTGTTGTTGGCGAAGAAGGATTATAAGTGGAGGGACCTCAACAGAGCTCAACCTTTCTGATCTCAGCGTGCCTTATGGGATATATCTTCTTCAATCTCCGCTTGATCTCGCTCTGAAATCTCCCCACAGCTAGAGCCAGGATGAATGCTTCCCAGTTGTATTCTGGGACCACTTTTTGTATGTATTGGGAAAGCCTCTTCCTGAGCAAATATCTCTGCCTCTGGGTGGCCTTGTGAGCGGTTATGAGCATGCTCTTCACCACGATCTCCTTCCCGTCCTTCGTCTTCACCTTGTCTATGGAATCTATCCGGGAGGTCCTCCTCCTCACCAACCTGGCGAGATATGCCCTGGAAAGCTCGTAACCCTTTATCTCGGTCCTCACGACTCCGTCCTCAACCTCCTTCAACCTCAAGAAGAGGTGAATGTGTTGCTTCGTGATGTCATCTATCAATCTCGAAAGTGGGAGTTTCACCACTCTCCCAACTAGGTTGGACCCCAGGGTCTGGCCTATCTCCTGCTCGTTGAAAACCTTTGGGGCTAGGATCTTGTACCACATGGGTTCACCAATTCAAGCGCCTATTTAAAATGTTTTCCCATGCCCTGATGAACTCCTCCTCCTTCCCTTTCGGGATGAGTGCCCCTCCTGCCTCCTTGTGTCCTCCCCCCAACCCGCCTATCTCCTTAGTCACCTCCGCTAAGAGCTCTCCCAGGTTGTTGTTTCCCTTTGTCCTGGCGGACACCTTCACCCAATTACCTTTAGGGGCAAAGCCAACCACATTCTCCTTTTGAACCTCGGTCAGCAGGATGGAAGCTACGGTTCCTATCATCCGGGGGTTGTCCCCGAAGATGAACACCGTATTCTCCCCCTCTTTCCTTTTTTCACTCACCTTCTCCATCAACCTGGCCAATTCGGTCCTGTATTCTTTCATGATGGGTTCGATGTCCATCTTTGGGTTGAAGCAGAGGAGGAGGGCTTTACCCGTATAGCCAAGCCTACTGAAGGCGTTTATCACTGTGGAGAACTCGTCAGCATCCATGCCGAAGTCTTTTAAGTAGTAACACTTTCCGAAGATGTCCTCTGGCTTCTCTAACCCCTTCCTCCTCAGGACGATCCCAGCCACGAGCTTCTTCTTTTCTTCCTCGCTCAACTCGCTTATCTTCTTCTCAGGGTCCAATTCTATGGCCTTGAGGAACTCGACGGCAGCTCCCTCATCGTTGAATATCCCAGGTATGAAGGGGTCCGTGGACAGGGCCAAGGCTTGGTAGAGGGGCCTCAAGTACTTCCCGAAGATCCTTATATCTTCCCTCACGTCCACTTTCGCATCTTCCAAAATCTCTTTTATGGGCTCTTGTCTGTCTCCTCTTGCCCCGATTACCGCTAGAGGGGCCAAATCTTGGTTATCGAACTGTCTGGAAAAGAGATAGGTCACTGTAGAGCCGGAAAATGGAGGAAGGGAAAAAGACAAGGGATTGAGCAAGCTGATGTTTTCACCAAGTTCTCCTTGAATTTGGTGGTGGTCGAATATCCAGACCTTCTTCTCCATTTGGTTTATGAGCTCGAGTTGCCCGCTCCCCAAGTCGGTGAATATGTAATGTTCATAAGGTTCCTCTTTCAACCTCTTCACGAGCTCCTCGTCTACTCCCTCCACGATGCTCAGGTGGAAGCCTATTCCCAATCTCTGCAAGGTCTTTGACATTATGGCTGCTGAGCATATACCGTCCGCGTCGAAGTGGGAAATCACTCGAAAAAACTTCCCTCTACTTATCTCTTCTCCTGCCCTCTTCAAGGCATCCAGAAACGACTTCATTCTACGAGCAACTTAGCCTTTTCCGGGTCATATCTCCAATCAGGAGGGAGGTAACCCTTCCTCACGTAGTACTTAACCAACCTCTTTATCTTGGACTCGATGAGCTGTAGGCCCCTCTTCGAATGTAGGTCTTTCTTGTGTTTTTCTAGATGTTTCCTCAAGTTCACCGCTCTCTTGATGAGGTTCAACAGGTCCTCGGGAACTTCTGGATACAAATTGTTCTCCTTCATGATCTGGGAGATCTTCTTCCCCGTCAAGAGCTTCACGTCAGGTATCCCATAACTATCCCTCAAGATGATCCCTATCATGGCAGATGTGTGCCCTTTTTTTGCCAGTTCTATCACTAACTTCTCTACGTCCTTCGGTTTAAGCTTCACCCAACTAGGAGGACTAACCCTCTCGGGTTTCTTGCTTCCGTGCTTTCCCCTCTTCCTCGCGTGCATTCGAGCCAAGAGACATCACCTGATTTGGGAAAGCCGGGGCCTTCCCAATCCCTTATGAGGTATCTCCCTCCCCTTTTATTTCTTTCTATACCTTCCCCTTTTCTCGATCTCTTTCAACCTTTCCATTACCTTCTGATCCCCATACGCCTTCAATACCTCCCTAAAGCATTCCTCCCAGACCTCGTGGTGCTTGCTCTCCAATGCCTTCTTGAAGAGGAAGAGGTCCACCGCTTTGTCCTCTATCCTGGTACTAAAGAAGCCCAGGCCGAAATCTATGAAGTAGACCTTGTCCTTTAAGATCATGTTGCTCGTGGTGAGATCTCCGTGAATTATGTTGGCATCGTGGAGCTTCCTCACGCTCCTCCCTATCTCCCTCATGACCCTCTTCCTCTCCTCCCTCTTCATCCCATCCAAGATATCTTTGAGCAGGGAACCTTCTATGAACTCCATCACCAACTCGTACTTGCCAGCCGAGAGGACCTTTGGAGTCGGGACCCCAACCTCCCTAGCTTTCCTCAAGATCTTCTCCTCTCTCTTAGTCCTGAACCTCCTCAAGTGAAGATCCAATTTCCTTATCCTGTATCCCTTCTTCACCCTCTTCTTTACCACTTTCCCGTCCTTCTTCAATAAGATGGCCTCTGCCCCCCTGCTCAATATCTCAACCATTTCAAGAACCTCCTTATCTTTCCAGCCACCAACCTTGGGTTTTCGGCTATGGAGTTATGACCAGTATCTATCAGTTCCACCTTGGCTCCCATGAGCTTGGCGCTCTTGTAACACAAGGACTTAGGGACCAAGGGGTCGTATTTTGAGGCGATGATCAGAGTGGGTGTCTTGAATCCCTTAAGTTCCTTCCTCAGATCGAAGTTCGTCACTAATTCCAGATATTGGAGGAGGGGGATCCTCTCCATCCTTAAGATGTTGGCTAAGATCTCAAAGAAGTCCTTCTTGGACAGCTCTTTGAAAGAGCCTCTTTCCAATCTCGGTTTGTAATAGGCAGCGCTGTTCACCATGATGAGGCCCCTAACTCTCTTATCCCTCAATGTGTGATAGAGGGCCACCATCCCTCCCAGAGAGTGGCCTATGAGCACGTATTCCTTGATGCCCCTCAAAATGCGCTTGAGCCCGTTCGATATGGATTCGAGGGAGACCTTCCCCTTGGAACCACCATGGTGAGGGAGGTCTGGGAGGATGAACTTGTAACCCTTCAGATATTTTAATAAGGGTCCCCACGCCCTGTGATCGTCCAGAAATCCGTGAATCATGACGATGACCTTTCCCTTTCCGAAGACCTGGTACTTCACCTCCAATTCACCTCCACCTCATCGGTCCTCCACCTCTGCTTCACCTTGGTGTCCTCCAACTTCTGCCTAAACCCGTGCTCGTACATCAGCAATCCCAACCAGGCGATCATTGCACCATTATCTCTACAATATTGCAAATTGGGGACGAAGAACTTGGCCCCCCTTTCCTTGGTCATGATCTCAGCTTTCTTCCTCAATCTTTTGTCCGCTGCCACGCCTCCTGTCAGAAGAAGCTCATCCTTATTGCAGTGGGCCATGGCTCTTTCAGACACTTCAATGAGCATGGAATAAACGGTCTCGCAGAGAGAAAATGCTAGATCCTCCAACCTATATTTCCCTAGTTTGTTCTTGAGGTTCGTCAGCAACCCCCCGAAGGAGACATCCATTCCCTTCACCGTATAGGGTAACTCCACGTACCTCCTCCCTTTCTTTGCCAGCTCTTCTACGAAAGGGCCTCCGGGAAACGGTAGGCCAGCATATCTAGCGAAGGTATCCAAGAGGTTTCCAACTCCTATATCAAGAGTCTCCCCAAACACTCTATATTTCCCTCCCTCGAAGGCGATCACTTGGGTGTTCCCTCCAGAGACGTAGAGCACCACGGGATCCTCCGCTCCTGTGAGCCACCTACCTATCTCCACGTGGGCGATGCAATGATTGACTCCGACCAGTGGTTTTCTGAATTTCGACGCTAAAAACCTCGAGATGACTGCCCCGACCCTCAAGCATGGGCCCATGCCAGGCCCTTGAGAAAAAGAGAACAAATCCACATCCCTCAGACCTATCCCCGCCTTTTCTAATGCTTCCCTCAAGACTTGATCAGCGAGTCTCGCGTGGTGTTCACTTGCTTCCCTGGGGTGTATTCCTCCGCTCTCGGACTTGTAAGAACGCCAGACATTGGCTAACACCTTCTCCTCATCAACTATTCCAACCCCGAATGTGTGAGCAGTGCTCTCTATCCCCAGACAGATCATGAGGAGAAATCCTTCATTTTCTCTTATTTACTTTTTGAATTCCGTATAACCACATTTCCCGCAAGAGAACCTATCCTTGTGTTCTGCGAGGAATACACCAGGGCCGCAC
>JAGHCF010000045.1:0-4230 GCA_021160605.1 Nanobdellota archaeon
CCTTTTACCGCTCAACTTCATGACCTCACAACCAGGCTTTATCTTTCCAGCCAGAACTTCCACCCCGACTATGGCTGGTTTGCTCTGCCTGAACACGAAACCAGGCAACACGGTGAACTTCCCTGGAGGTGATAGGTCCTTCAACTCTTCCCTGAGCTTCCTCTCTTTTTCCTCCTTCACCCACTCTTCATATCTATCCAGGATCTCGTAGATTATGTTGGAGGTTATGATCCCGATGCCCAAGTCCTTCGCTGCCTCCTCCGCCAGAGGGTTCACCTTGACGTTGAACCCAAAGATCACGCCGAGGAAGGGGTCGAGCTCCTTCACGCTCTTAGCCTCCATCACGTCGCTCCTTCCGATCTCACCTATCTCTGCCTTCCTCACCGGAATCCCCTTATTCCTCATCATATGGGTCAATGCCTCTAGCCCCCCCAAGGTGTCCGCCTTTATGATCACCCCATTTATCTCCTTGCTGAATATCACCTCTTGGATGTCCTTTTTCAACTCCTCCAACTCCACCTCCCCCTCTGCCTTCACCAAGGGCATCCCAGGTATGACCCCTTCCAGATTGGGGGCCACTATCTTTATCCCACAAGCGGCGTGAACCTCCCTGACGCTCTCGAACTTTCCCTTCTCTCTCAACTCCCTCAAGGGGCGCGGCTTCAGGATGGCCTTTATCCTGGTGATTATGGGTTCTGGGAGGGCTCCTACAGCTATCCTGTCTCCAACCTTTAAACTCCCCTCATAGAGGATGACGTCTATGGTCTTCCCTAATCCCTTCTCCTCCTTCACTTCTATCACATTTCCCCTTCCAGGACCCTTTACTTCTATCTTCAAGGAGTTTTCCAGATATTTCTGGCTGAGGCCGGCGAGGACTGCTAAGAGCTCGCTTATCCCCTCCCCAGTCACCGCGGAAGTCGGTATGATGGCTACCTGCCTTTGGAAGTCCACCCTATCAAACCTGTCAGAGTCGAAGCCCATTTCGGATAATTGACTCATCAACCTGTAAATCCTCTCATCCAACTCCCTCTTCGCGGTCTCCCCCTGCTCCTTCAAACTATCTAAGAAGCAGAAGTACTCTTTCGGCCTCCATCCGGGTACCAGGTCTATCTTGTTGGCAGCCACCACGAAGGGAACTTTATTCTGCTTGAGGATCTCTATGCTCTCCTTTGTCTGGGGCATGACCCCTTCGTTGATGTCTATCACCAAGACAGCGAGGTCAGCTATGCTCCCTCCCCTCCTCCTCAGGCTCGTGAAGGCCTCGTGCCCGGGGGTGTCTATGAACAACAGGCCGGGGATCTTTATCTCCGCCCCGAACTTCTCCAATAAGGGGCCACACAACCTCTTAATGACGTCCAGTGGGACCTCCGTGGCCCCTATGTGCTGAGTTATCCCCCCAGCCTCCTTCTGGATGAGGGTCCCCCTGATCTTATCTAGCAGGAGGGTCTTCCCATGATCCACATGACCTAAGACGCATATGATGGGCTGTCTTATCATGATTGGCTTACTCCCCGAAAGCGTTAAAACTTTTCCCTTCTTTCATCCCTTGATGATCCTGAGCGATAAGGAGATCAAGGAATTGGTGAAGAAAGGGGTTATAATGGGCTTCATAAATCTGGAGAAGCAAATCACGCCGAATGGATTTGATTTAACGGTCAAGGAGGTCCTGAGGGTAA
Organism: Nanobdellota archaeon; assembly: GCA_021160605.1. GTDB lineage: Archaea > Nanobdellota > Nanobdellia > B33-G15 > B33-G15 > B33-G15. Next base: position 1,677 of record JAGHCF010000045.1, read on the forward strand.
AGGGAGGAGGGAAGTTGGATTTCTCCAACGAGGAGAGGAGGATAAGCGAGGCAGAGTTGTTGGAATGGGAAGATGGGGAGTTGAAGTTAGAGCCAGGGGTTTACAAGATAAGGACGAATGAGGTCATGAACTTTCCGAAAGATCTAGTGGCCCTCGTCTTCCCGAGGAGCTCTCTCACGAGGAATGGGGCGAGCATAGAGGCAGGAGTGGGGGACGCTGGCTTCCAAGGGAGGTACGAGCTCCTCCTCACGGTCTTCAAGCCCATAACCCTGAAGAAGGACGCTAGGATCGCTCAGATGGTGTTCTTGAGGATGAGCTCGAGGGCAGAGAGGGAGTACGAGGGCATTTACAAGTTCATATGACTTCTCCTTCATCCACCCTCGTGTAGGAATGTATCTCGTCAGGGCTGAACCAAAGTTCTATCTCCTTCTCAGCTTCCTCCTCGTTCCCAGAGGCGTGGATCAAGTTCTTACCGCCATGTGGGAGCGTGTGGGCGAAGTCCCCCCTTATCGTCCCTGGTGCTGCCTCCTCGGGGTTAGTGGAGCCCACGATCTTCCTCACGACCCTCACAGCGTTCACGCCCTCCACCACCATGGCCACCACAGGGCCAGAGGTTATGAACTCTATCAACCCGATGTAGAACTCCTTCCCCTTGTGGGCCTCGTAGTGCTTCTCAGCCATGTCCCTTTGGACCCTTATCATCTTCATCCCCACTATCTTCAAACCCCTCTTCTCGAACCTCGAGATGATTTCCCCTACCAATCCTCTCCTCACTCCATCCGGCTTTATGACCACTAATGTTTTTTGCAAAGGCGGGATCTCATTCATGTTCTTCACCTCCAGGAATCACGACTTAGAAGGAGACGCGTGTATAAATGTTTTGCCCTAGGGACACGTGGTCCATGATTTACTTGATCACTTCCATCTCGTACCCGTATCTCCTCGCTAGCCTCCTGAGCCTCTCCTCCACCCTCTTATCGAGGTTGGAGAGGATGATCTCTATCTCCTCTGAGGTGTTTATCAGCGGGTCTTTGAGGGAGTTCAAAATCCTTCGCTTGATCTCCTCTGATTCCGGTGTCCTCAGTGGTCTGCTGAATACCACCATTACGTTCATAAAAAGAAATGACTTCGAGGGCTTATAAAGAATGTTATAAGCCAAAATTTATAGGGAAAAATAGAAAATCTCATTTACCCTTCTTGACCCACTCCACCTTCTTCGGCTTCCTCCCAAGCTTTAGCATATTCTTCTCGCACTTGCTCGAGCAGAAGTAAAATATCTTCCCATCATTCCTCACGTACATTATCCCCGTCCCAGGCTCTATCTCCTTCCCGCAAAAAGAGCACTTCATCTCTTCTTCCTCCTACCAGTTAGGGGGGCTGCCTCCATCTCCGTTTCTTTCAGCATCAGGATGTCCCCTATCCTCACCGGCCCCTTGACGTTCCTCCTCAACACCTTCCCCTTGTCCCTTCCTGCTAGGACCTTGCACCTCACCTGGGTCGCTTCTCCCCTAGCCCCAGTTCTCCCTATGATCTCTACCACTTCTGCGGGAGTCGCTTCAGCGAAGATCTCCTCTTCCTTTACCTCCCTTTGTTCCTCTGCCTTTACCTCCTTCCTCCTCCCTCTCTTCTTCGTTCCGCCCATTCTTTACTCCTTCTTCTCGGCTTTTTCGATCTCCTTCTTGATATCCATCAACAAGTTCTTCCCCTCTCCTGCATCCACTATGGCCACCGATGCAGCGGCCACTTCCAGCCCTGCTGCGGACCCTAAGTCCTGTTTGCTTGGGACCTTGACGAATGGTATGCCCTTCTCCTTACAAAGAGGAGGTAAGTGCATGACTATCTCCGGGGGATTGACGTCCTCAGCGATCACCACCAACTTAGCGATCCCCCTCTCCACGGCCTTGGTGGTCTCATTCGTCCCCTTCTTTATCTTCCCACTCCCCCTTGCGAGCTCTACGAGCTCGTACACCTTCTCAACGAACTCCTTTTCCATGCTCATCACCTCTTTTCATCAGTTCGGCGATGGAGATAAATGGAGAGTCCTTTTTAAAGGTTTCTTAGCCGAAAACCGTTTAAGGCTAGAGTGAGGAAAAATGACATGAGGAGGGAGCTAGAGGTCTTGCTCTTTTCCGTCTTTGTGGCAGGAATCTTAAAAGCATATTTATTGCCCGCTGTCGCCCTAGTAACGGACATAGATTTCATTCACATACCCGACTGGATCAGCACCCCCGGAATAGGTCACGTGATGACGATATGTATGGGCATCCTTCCCTTGATAGGGATAATTGACTTCTATCTTCGGGGAGGGAAGTTGGAGAGGAGGAAGAGGATAAAGAGGATTCACTGGGTCTACGGGGCCCTGATGGTCTTCGGGGCCTTCTTGGGGGTTGGGGAGAGGGTTCTCCTAAGGGGAGACCCTATTTCACACTCCCTTTGGGTTTTGTCAGACACATTGCCCTCTGGTATAGCTTTCGGTTTACTCGTCCCCCTCTATGAAGTTGAGAAAGAGAAGAGGCTCTTACTCTTCTTCGCGCCTATGGCTTTCTTCTATTGC
>JAGHCF010000005.1:0-4398 GCA_021160605.1 Nanobdellota archaeon
ACAGGGAAGAAAGATTATTACTCCACCAGGGATTGGTTGAACATCGCCTCTAAGGACCTGGATGTGGTTTGGAGGATACTTGATGTCATCAGACAAAAGGGACCAGCGAGGCCAAGCAACCTGACCATACTTTTATTTACCCTGCTCGCCCTTTGCTTAATGATATTGATCTTGTATTGGAGGAGGAAGAGGCGATGAAGAAGTTCGTGGTAATGGCCGTCCTCTTTTCCTTCAGCATAGCACATGCCCTCGAACCCGCGATCTCAATTACCCCTTCCCGCATCGAGGAGAAGTTAGCTCCTCTTGGAGAGGTCTACGGTAATCTCACTTTCTTCGCCGGAGGGGGAGATGAGCCCGTGGAATTAACCATAGAGGTGGATGACTCTCTAAGGGATGTCCTCTCTTTCGATCAATACTCCTTTGTACTCAACCCGAATGAGACTAGGACCCTCAACTACAAGATATCCGCCAAATACGTTAAGAGGTCTTACGTCGGGAAAGTGAGAATAAGTTCAGGAGAACAAGTCACATGGGTTGACTTTTCCATAAATGTCTCCACGGGCCTTGGAAGGTTCATAATTGAGGCGTTCTCGGATAAGGGGTTAGTGAGGAACTTCACGGTCAGGATCTACAAGGAAGGCACCTTGGTGGAGAGGGGAGAGAGCGACAAGGGCTATTACTTTTCCGATTACCTGGATTACGGGGAATACATGGTGATACTTCAAAACCCTGACTACGAGGATGGGAGGAAGGCTGTGAAGTTGGAGTCCTCTGAGAGATATCTTAGGTTCAACTTAACTCCCATACCGCAGAAGTCTTTTTTCACGATCCCCAAAGAAGTCATCCTCCAACTATGTGAGGGAGAAGAGGCGAGGGCCCTAGTGACCCTCAGAAACGAAGGGAAGGAACCCCTTTCGGTGAGACTGAGCTATGACGAGGACGTTTTCAACTTCTCGGTCAGGGAGATAGAAATGGAAACCGGTTCCTCTTACGGCCTCCCCTTTTCCGTCATGCCCCTCCCTCCTGGGAGCTACGAAGAGGAGATCAACTTCTCCTTCGATGGAGAAGTGAGCGAATTGAAGGTTTCCCTGGAAGTTCTTCCTTCTTCCGAATGTGAGGGGAGAGAGGTGTTCTCGGGCGTGGAACATCCTAGGAACCTCGTCCTTCACCCTCAATTTCCGAGATACGTCCCCATCTATGTGAACGTGAGCAACTACATGGGCTCCATGATCATTTCCAAGCAGGGCGAGACCTCCTTTGAGACGCATCCGAGGGCATACAAGGAAGTAGGTCCTGGTGAAGAGCTCGTTTTTCTCGTCAAATTCTTCGAGCCCAAGGATGAAATCTTTTATGTTCAAATACAATCTAATAAAGGGGTCGCTCAACTCCCTATCCAGATATCCACATCAGACATCCTAACCGAGGACGTGATGATGGAGGAGATAGACGAACTCGAGGGCTTTTTCTCCTTCCTGAGATGGAGGGCCATGAACTTGGCCGTTCAAGGGAAGGACGTGAGCAACGCATTCTTTTCCATAAACACAGCCCTCATTTACCTGGAGCAGGCTAGGGAAGCCATGAACTCCAATAGGGCAAAGGCGAAGGAGTACGTGGACTTGGCAGCATCCCAGACCGATGCCATCCTAGAGGACTTGTACCAGGAAGCTCTTCATCCATTCCCTTATCACGTTATCATCCTCATGCTCATGTTGCTCTTGCCCCTCTCAATTTATGTGCTCAGACATTTTAGGGTTAAGAAAGAAATATAAGCCCACCTGAGGTTTAAATACTCATGAGGAAGCTCTTCTTGGCGCTCGTGCTGCTCTCCTTCTCCTCCTCATTCTCCCTTCTTCAAATCCATTTGAAAGAAGGGGTGGTCTATCAGGGTCAGATGTTGGAGTTCACCATAACTTTGGGGAGGGAAAGCGGATCAGGAGGAGATGTGAAGGTGGAGTATTGGATTGAGTCCCCAACCGGCGAGAGATGGAGCTATGATTCTGCTGAGGTTTACTTGGGGCCAGCCCCATCCGAGATGAACCTCTCAAGGGGCCTCTACGTGTTTTCCTCCCAATCTCCTGGTCCGTATTTTCTGAAGGTCGTGGCGAGCTATGGGGAAGGGCTTCCCCTCCAATCCCAAAGCACCCAATTCACCGTCTTAAGTAGGTCCCTCTCCGTGAAAGGGGCCATCCTGAGGATCCTCGATTATCCTGAGGAGATAAGCGGGGAGAGCGGGTGGTCCAACCTGTTGAACGTAAAGATATACAACGCAGGAGACGAGATACTTTACAACGTCTCCCTGGTGATAGATGGCATCCCAGAGGACTGGTACTACATCAGCCCGAGAAGCTATTACAAGCTCGATCCTGGGGCTGAAGTCTTGTTTTCGTTTAGGATTTCCATTCCTTCGGGAGCCATCACGAGGGATTACAACCTCACCTATAGGGTGATAGGGGAGAGCGGGGCATTCGACGAGAAGAAGGGAATCTTAAGGGTCTTCTCCTCTAGATACGCTTTGATAAGTTATGAAATAGAGAAGCTCACGAGCGAGAAGCAAGAGCTGGAGACTAGGATACAAGCCAAGCTGGGGGAGGGTTACAACGTTACAGAATCCCAGAAGATCCTCTCCTTTGTGGAAGTCCAACTTCAGTTCGCAGCGGACTACTTGAGGCAGGGGAACTACGATGATGCCATGATCGCCCTCTCCAACGTACAATCCCTATTGACGGACGCTGAGGAGGCTCTTCTGAGGGCGAGAAAACTTGAGATGACTCCCTTCTACGCCGATTACAGGTTCATGCTCCTCGTATTGATGCTCATTCCAGTTTCCATCATCACCTATCACATATGGTCCCAGAGGAGACTCGCCAGGATCTTGAGCTATTACTCTGCCGAGGTCTTGACGAGGTTGAAAGAGAGCGTGCCAGGGGCAAAGCTGAAGCTAAGACCAAGTGATATGCTCATGAAGGTGCAAGAAAGTTTGAAGGAGAGCTCAAAAGAGGCGTTGAGGAAGAAGTTGGAGCGCACAAAAAAGTTATTAAGACTCATTGAGATGCAATACTCGACGGGAGCGTTGTCCAAGGAGAGCTATGAGGAGATCAAGCAGGGGTTGGAGGCGAAGATAGATATGATAGAGAGGAAGTTGGAGGAGGAAGGATGACGAGGGTAATTGGGATACTCTCCGGAAAAGGAGGGGTAGGGAAGACCACCCTGACCGCGAACTTGGCGGTGGAGCTCGCCAAGAGAGGGAGAGAAGTCTACGCCATAGATTGTAACATATCCACTTCCCACTTAGGGATGTACTTCGGCTTCTACGACTACTCGGTCACTATAAATGATGTCCTGAGAGGGGACAATGAGATAGAGGACGCTATATATGAACATAAGTCAGGAGTGAAGATCATACCGGGTTCCCTTTCACCTCACGACGTGGCGGGGATAGATGTGGCCCAGTTAAAGGACAACATCAAGAAGTTGGTGGGTAAGGCGGACTACATCCTGTTGGACTCTGCTCCAGGTCTGGGAAGGGAAGCCATGGGTGCCATTATCTCCTCGGATGAGGTATTGTTTATAACGAAGCCTACCTTACCCTCTCTGATAGACATGCTGAGATTAAAGGAAATCGTGAAGTGGTTCAAAATAGACACCATAGGTTTAGTAGTTAACATGTACAAGAGGGATTATAAGATGAAGATAGAGGACATCAAGAAGGCGGTGGACCTGCCTATATTGACGGTGATACCTTACGATCCCTTGGTGATAAGGAGCTTCAAGCTCAGCATCCCAGTGGTCTTATTGAACCCGAAGGCCAAATCCTCTAAAAAATTTAGGGAACTCGCCGCCTATTTGGAGCAAGAGGTCAAGGAAAAAGAAAACATAATTCAAAGGCTTCTGAACTTTTTCAGATTCAGGTGAAAAAATATAAAGAAGAACTACTTCTCCTAATCCGTAGGGAATGAACGTGAAAAGGAGCTCACAGTTATCCTTAAGTATAAACATAGTTCTCCTTTCCTTAGCCCTCACCTTTTTCCTGAACCCGAGCATAACCGGTTTCTTCGTCCTCAACAACACGGACGTGGAACTAGTTGAGTCCCTTCAAGAAGAGGTGGAGTTCTCTGCGAATCTCACTTGCCTCAACCTCTCTTCTCAAACCATACAGTTCGGTAAAAGCGTGGTCCTCTCTTCTGAAATAGAGGCAAACCTCGACGTGACTAATGTGTCCTTCCTACTCATAAGCCCATTGGGGGAGACCATTGAATTATTCCCAGAGAAGGTAGGAGAGAGGTATGAGGCCGTGCTCTACCCCAAAGAAGTGGGAGAATACAAGTGGCACAGGATATATGTCTATTCTGACGGGCTCGGAAATGTGTTTTTCCCGAACATGAGCTTTAAGGTCAAGAG
>JAGHCF010000050.1:0-5533 GCA_021160605.1 Nanobdellota archaeon
ACCTATGAGCTCCTTAAACCTCAGCGCGTCCTCTTTCATGTAGACGTTGTTGAACATCACGTAGATGTCCTTAGCTTCCAACCTTTCTAACTTCTCCTTTAACTCTTTTAACTCCTTTTCCGAATACTTATGCCTGTAGTTTATCCTCCCTTTCTCGTAGCTCCCGTGGAGCCTGAAGTAGACGATGTCTCTGACATAAGAGGGCATCTGAAGGAAGGGGTCGGTGACCTGAATCAAATCCAACTCCTTACAGATCCTTCCGAACGCTTCCAAGTCCCACCCCCTCAGTTCTAAGGCTATTTTCAATCCGTCTCTCTTGGCCTTTGAAAAGAATTCCTTGAGATTTTGCAGGTTTTCCTCACTTTCCTTAAAACTCCTAGGTAACTGGACGAGGCAGATTTCCGCCCCCAATGCCTCACAAATCTCCAGGGTCTTTTCCCAGAAATCGAGGGCCTCTCTGGTGGGCCTTAGGAAACCCACCTTTCCCTCGAGCCTTTCGAGTTCTTCCGGCTTTAATCCGGACCTCCTCCAAGTGGGGCTCTTGATGGGATGGGTGACTCCTTGATGACACTTGACCGAGAACTTAAAGTCTTCGGGGACCTTCTCCCTCCACTTCTCAGCTGTCTCTATCCTTGGCAATTTGTAGAAGGTGGAGTTGATTTCCAGGACTTTGAATCTCTTGGCGTACTTCTCCAGGCCTTCAGGCAACCCACAACAACCGACCCATATCATAACCCCAACTCTTCGGAGACCTCTTTCATGGCGTTCAGACCTATCTCGAGGAACTCCTGAAGGGAGAGGCCCAGCTTCTCACAATACAAGATGTTCTCCCTAGAGACTTTCCTGGCGAAGTCCTTTGACTTGAACTTTCTCATCAAAGTCTTTACCTTCACTTCCTCTAACTTCTTGGAGGGCATGACCAAGGCGGAGGCAACTATTAATCCGGAGAGGGCATCAGAGGCTATCAGGGCGTAATCCATCTCCCTTTTGGGCATCACCCCAGTGTTCTCGAAGTTATGGGCTTTTATGGCGTACAGGGCCTCTTCGGGAAGTTTTCCCTCCAACATCTTCGCGCTCTTCAGGGCGTGTTCCTTCCAGTTATCCTTGGTCTCCTCGTAGTCTATGTCGTGCAGGATGCCAACCACTTCCCACAAATTCTCGTCCTCTCCCAGCTTTCTCGCCAACCCCCTCATGATAGCTCCCACAGCGATCATGTGTTTTATCAGGTTTTGATTGCTCACTTTTTCTTTCACGAGAACTAGTGCTTCCTCCCGATTCATGCATTCTCATACACAAATCTTTTTATAAAACTGTTTCGGAGTTTTTCCATGCCCATCATAGGTGTCTTGGGCAAGATAGGCTCTGGAAAAGGGACCTTCTCCGAATACCTCAGGGACAAGTATGGGTATAAAGTCATCGTGATGGGAGACATCGTGAGGGAGATAGCCGCGAAGTTAGGGTTAGAGCCGAACAGGGAGAACTTACAAAGGATTCAGAAGGAGTTCACCTCGAGATATGGACAGGATTACTTCGCTAAGGAGGTGGTTCGGAGGATAAAGGAGGGAGGATGGGAGAACGTGGTGATAGATGGTATGAGGAGACCGCTCGACGTGGAAGTTCCCAAGAAGGAGTTTGGGGACAAACTGATTGTGGTTTTGATAGAGGCAGACCCTAAGATAAGGTTCGAACGGATGAGGAAGAGGAGGAGAGTAGGTGACCCACAAACCCTAGAGGAATTCTTGGCCCAGGAGAAGAGGGAGATGGAGCTCTTCAACTTAGAAAAAGCCTTTAGCTACGCCCAGTATAGAATAGAAAATAATGGGACCTTGGAGGAGTTCCATAGGAGAATAGATGAGTTCATGAAGAAAATTTCTTAATCTTCACGTCAACTACTTTGAGGTTCGGCTCCCTACTTAAAGGGTCTAGTTGGAACGGGATTAACTTGTTAACTAGGGCTTTTGGAAAGTGGAAAGGAATCACCACCACTCCATCATCCACCTCCATCTTCCCCCTCACCTTTATCCTTATCTTTCCTACCTCTGACTCGATTTCTACGAGATCCCCGTCCTTTAACTTGAGCTTCCTCATATCCTTTGGGTTCATGTAACAATAAGGTTCTCCGGCGAACTTCTTCAACGTCTTGCTCCTTAAGGTCATGTCACCAGTGACGAAATGCCAGGGGAGCCTCTTCGTGGTCAGCACGAAGGGATACTTCCTGGTCTTCTCCTCCTCCACCGCGGTGAACTCCACGGGGACGAACCTCTCCCACTTGTGCTCCTTGTCCGCGAAGGCTCCCTCTATCCTGAACAAGTCCTCGAACTCTATGTGCTTAAGGGGCTCCACTTTCTCCAACATCTCCCTCGTAGTGTCCCAAACGTCTTTGTGCTTCAGAGGATAACCGAACGCTTCGAACAAGTCCTTCAAGATTTCCCAATGGGTCTTTCCGCAGATGGGTTTTATCACCCTTTCGAAGGCCCTCACCCTCCTCTCAGCGTTGGTTATCGTGCCACTCGATTCCAGGATCGTGGTGGCTGGCAACACCACATCAGCGAACTTCAACATGCTGTTCTCAAAGGGACCAGCGTACACCACGAACATGTCCCTCAACTTCTCGTGCACCTTATCCAACTCCGGGAAGGATTGGGCGATGTTGGAATCCATGACATAAATGGCCTTTATCACGTCCCCGAACAGGAGCTCTAAGATACCGTCTCCCCTCGGATAACAACCCACGTCCCCGCACCCCTGGATGTTCACCTTTCCCCTCATGCACACGACTTTTCCTCCCTTCAACAGGGCGAGGTTCGTGACCCCTAACACGTTCTTCGTCCCTGAGACGTGCTGGGTCATGGCCATCCCATACATGATCACCAACCTCTCACTCCTCCCTATGAGGGAAGCTGCTCTCTCCAAGAGCTTTTCCTTCACGTCACATTCCTTTGCTACCTTTCCCGACTCGTACTTCGAGACTAAGGATTGGAGCTCATAAAAGCCGTCCGAGTAAGGGGCATTTTCATCATAGAACTTGTTCTCGATGACGTATTTCGCCAGGAAGTTCAATAAAGGCAGGAACCTACCACTCCTTATCTTGAGGTGAAGGTCAGCGTGTTTTGACGAGAAGCTGAAACTGTCTTCCACCACTATCAACTTCGCCCCTCTCTGCTTAGCTTCCAACACCTTGTTGAAGGCGACTGGATAATCTGATTTTGGGTCAGAGCCTATGATCAGTATGCAGTCAGCATCTTTTATATCGTCTATGTATGCGCTCATGGCCCCTAACCCGAAGGCCATCTCGAACGCTTTTATGGTGGAAGCGTGACACAACCTCGCGGAAGAGTCTATGTTCCCCGTCTTGATCACCCTCCTCGCGAACTTCTGTAGCAAGTAATTGGCCTCATTAGTTGCTAGCCCAGAGCCATAGAAAGCTATCTCCTTTGGCCTGAGCTTTGAGAACTCCTCCTCAATCCTCCTATAAGCCTCTTTCCAAGAGGTGGGGACTAACTTGCTACCCTTCCTGAGCATGGGTTTCCTTATCCTCCTTATGCTCAAGGGCTCATGAGAGGTCAGCCCTTTGATGCAAGGCTTTCCCTCGCTTATAGGATCTTCCTTACAAGGCAACACCTTCTTTATCTTCCCCCTCTCCACCACGAATTCCAACAAGCAACCGCAACCGCAATAAGGACAGACCCCTCTCATCACATCTCTTAACAAATCACGACTTAAATTAGTTTCCCAGATTTGACCAGAAAACTTTTAAGATTTCTCGACTAAATCCTTCCTTATGCGAGGGGTGCCTACGCGCTTTGAGCTCTTCCTTATCGGGTAGGCACCCCCTTCTAAAATTCTAAGGGGGTGATGAAGGTGAACAAGAGAGAGGGCTCTCGAGGCGAAAACCCTGGTGGATTGGAAGGGATTATAAAAATCCTGGAAAAGGAGGGCAAGATCTCCGTCGAGGATGCCAGGGAACAGTGCAAGAAAGGATATGGCTTCAGCTTTTCCACGAGAGCTATCCTAGTGGAGCTCTTGGACGCCGGTTACTGGGTGAAATTGGAAAAGGGATACATAGTGAAGGAAGAACCTAAGAGGGCCTATGAGGTCTGAGGAACTGAGGTCAGCGATGCTCATCTTGTTACTTTATCTAGAAGGCATGACCTTCTCCAGGGCAGCTAGGGAGATATCCAAGGTCCTAGGAGTCTCGGAGTCCACTGTGAGGTGGAACTTAAGGAAGTTAAGGGATCAAGGATTCGTGATCTGCGGGAGCAAGGAGGAGAAGTTCGTGCCTTTGAGGTTGACCAGAAAAGGCATGAGGTTGCTGAAGAACTTGTAAGAAAACTTTATTTACTTCTCCCTTTTCTTCCCCTTGAGGGGCCGTGATCTAGCTTGGTCCAGGATGCCACCCTGGGGCGGTGGTAGTCCCGGGTTCAAATCCCGGCGGCCCCATTGATAAGGAAAGGGAAGAAGGAAGACGCTGGCCAAGTTTTGAGGATATTCAAGGAGAATTGCGAGGAAGTATACAAAGAAGAAAAGCTCGGGAGGGCGATAGAGGAAGGGGAGCTGAAGTTGTTGGTTTATGAGGAAAAGGGAGAGATCCTTGGCTTCTTAGCCTACCTGGAGAAACCTTATGGAGTGGTTATCGATGAAATACACGTGAAGAAGGGCTTTAGGGGGAGAGGAATAGGTAAAAAATTAGTCAAAGAGCTGGAGAATCTAGGGAGGGATCTCATAACCTATGCTAGAGAAGAGGTGATCCCTTTCTTCGAGGAGCTTGGGTTCGAGCGAAAGGACAAGTACTACCCTTACATGGGGATCAAGTTCTGGAAGCTCGTGAAGAAGAAATAAACTTTTTAAGTCAGGACGATTAAACGTAATTAAGCGGGGGAGTAAGCATGGGAGATGAGGAAGGTCGTGGGTTACCACATGGTGATAGAACTACAGGGCTCTCCCCTATTCAAGAGTAGGGCGGAAGATATCTTGGATTCTTTGATGGAGATCTCTAAAAAAGCTGGCCTCTCCATCGTGGGAGGGCTAAAGCACCAATTCGACCCAGAGGGGGCGACTGCCATAGTCTTGTTGAAAGAGTCTCACATTTCTATCCACACCTGGCCAGAGCACGATTACGCTGCCCTTGACATCTTCACCTGTGGAAAGGAAGGTAAGGAGAAGTCCGAGAAGGTCTTGGAGCTCATCAAGGAGACCTTCAAACCCAAACACATAGAGATACACATGAGCAGGACAAGGGGGCCAAGCAAAAATATTTAACTGTCCTGGCTTTATGAAAGAAACATGCGGAAGTCCTTGATGTTCGTCTTATTTCTACTGTTCTCTACTTCCCACGCTATGCTCATTACCTATCGAACAGTTAAAGGGAGCGCGTATCCCGGGGAGCAGACCATATACGAGGTATACATAAAGAACAACGAGAACGTGTCTAAGAGGGTTTATATATTGAGGACCTCTCCCTGGCCTTCTTCGGTTGAGCCCAGCTACATCCTGGACCTGGGGCCTTACGAGAACGAGACAGTCACCGTGAGGT
>JAGHCF010000084.1:0-7274 GCA_021160605.1 Nanobdellota archaeon
GGAGGTCCGCTAGGTTCATGAGATCTTTGGGTTTCGACATGTATGCAGTGGGCTCCGTGGTCCCTTACCTGATCAACTACGACTTCCTCTCCGTGGTCAAGCAGGGCATGACCGTCCTCCCCCTCCTCCCGAGGAACAAGCCGGTCCATTGTTTTGGGGCTGGGCTCCCCATGATCATGCCCTTCTTGGTGGCCATAGGATATGACACCTTTGACTCCGCCAGCTATGTCCTCTACGCGAGGGAAGGAAGATACATGACGAGGTACGGGACGAGGAAGATAAGCGAACTGAAGGAACTCCCTTGCAACTGCCCTGTCTGCTCCTCCCATGACGTGAGCGAGATGGATGAGGAGGCCATCGCGGAGCATAACCTGTGGGTCCTTTCCCAGACCATGAAGGAGATCAGACAGGCGATAAGGGAGGGGAGGTTGTTCGAGCTCATGTGTCAATACGCCACGTCCCACCCCAGACTTTTAGAGGCCTTTAAGTTCATGGTGAGGAGGGGGAGATATTTCTGGAAGGATGACCCTGTAAGGAAAAGGAAAGCCATCTTCTATTTAGGGTTCAAGAGGCCCGAAGTCGAGAGGGCGAAGAGGAGGGTGAAGGAAAGGCTGGGGAGGATGAGCCCAGCACTTTCCATGGTCTACCCTTTCAACGCTGAGGGGGTGGAGTTCGAATTCGAAGAGAAAGAACTGAGCGATTATGAGTTGGTGAGGGACATATCCCTCTATCAGTTCGGCGCGAACATCTTCCCTAAAAACGTCAAGATAGAGAAGGGAGGAACGGGGAGGATAAGGAGGATTTATTTAAAAGGGGAATTACTGGCCACCCTGAGGAACGATGGGTTTTTCTCCCTGAAGATGGGAGGGGCGAGGTTGCTTCATGAGAAGGTTAAAGGATACAGGGTCGTGGTCGAGGGAGATGTGAAGGAAGTGATCAAAAAGGGAGGGAATGTGTTCGCGAAGTTCGTCCGAGATGTCAAGGGGGAAATCCTACCAAGGGAGGAAGTCTTGGTGGTGGACGAGAAGGACGAACTGCTCGCCGTCGGCACCTCTTTATTGAACTCAAGAGAGAAGAGGGAGTTCGACTACGGCTTGGCGGTTAAGGTGAGGGATAGCTCCTCCCCTTCTTCTGCTTCCAGAAAACCCGGAGGGCATTCTAAGACGTAGTCCGCCTCCGTTCCCAAGTAAAGCCTAAAGGGTTTGGTCCTCACCCTCTTCACCACTTTGTTATCCTTCACCCAGAACACGTCTATCTCGTGAAAAACGAAGAGGGTGTGTATGTCCGTCCTGCCCTTGGAGACTAAGGCTATGGGTTTTGGTGATTTAAACATGAGCCCAAGATAGGTGAGCAAACCGTCATATACTTCGAAATCCTTTCCGTTCACCCTCAAAACCTTTTTATTCCCCACCTTCTTCATATCCCTTGTAACAAATAAAAAGGTGATGGCCATGTTTTGGGACATATTCGAGGAAATGGAAAGGATGAGGAGGGAGATGGACAGGATCATGAGGGAGATGTGGAGGAGGGGCGTCGGTGAGATCAGGGAACCCCTCACGGACTTCGTGGACGCAGGGGACTCCATAATCATAAGGATGGAAATCCCAGGGGTGAGCAATAAGGACATAAGCATAAACCTGACAGAGGACACTTTGGAAGTCAGGGCTGAAAAAAAGAAGAGGAAGGAGGTGGTGAAGGAAGGGTACTACAGGAGGGAGATGAGTCACAAGGGGTTCATGACCACCAGGATACTTCCAGTTAAGGTGATCCCAGAAACGGCGAAGGCGCACTACGAGGACGGGATCTTGGAGATCCAGGTGAAGAAGGCGGAAGCGGAGAAGAAAAAGAAAGGAGTGAAGGTGAAGATAGACTAACCGATGTAATGCTTTATTTTTTCTTCCACTTCTTCTTCTGACTCCTCGTCGAGGTCGTAGAGAACCTCTTCTTCCTCGTCAATCTCTGGCTCATCGAAGAAATATTCCGGCACGTCGAATTCCCTATTCATACGAACACCACGCTCCCGTATCCCACGAAGTTTATGCTCCTGATGATATCAGCACTCGTGTAGTATTTTAAAACTTTCCCCCTGAGCCCTTCTTTCTTCACCATGTACAGCAGGGTGGCTATAGGGAGGTATCCGCAGATGGTGGTCTGCTCAGCCACCTCCAAGAACTTCCTCACGTTCACCTCTTCGATGGCTCTCAGCGCCAGCTTGTCCAGGTCCTTGGGCCCGAAAAAACCGTAAGCTGGACCGTAGTGGGTGAAATCAGAGCTCGCGATGACCGAGAAATCCCTTCCTTTCAACAATCTCATCAGCTCCTTAGCCAGCTCCCTTGGATCAGCGTCCCTCACGCTTATGGGGAGGATCTTGAAGCTCTTGAAGTAATACTGCAAGAAGGGAAGCTGGACCTCTATGGAATGCTCATACCTATGGGCCTCTTCATCTATCCCTATCCTTTCCGCGAGTTCCTTGTCCGTTTTCACGATCCCCAAAGGGGTCTCCCAGTCCTCTCCGCTCGCCCCATAACCTCTTCCGTACCCCGTGTGGTTCGTCCCCAAGATCACGTAGAGCTCGCTCTCCTTCAGGTTCTTATAGGTGTGGGTGGCGCAGGGTCCGGAATACATGTAACCCGCGTGGGGAACTATCCCGTACTTAGCGTTCAACCCCCTCTTCTTCGCCCCAAGCTTGTGTTCCTCGCACCACTTTATCATCTTCTTTAACTCATCCTTCTCTCCAGGGTAAAAGCTCCCGGCGACGACGGGTTTTCTCATATTCATCCCTTCTCTTTCCCAGAAGAAAAATCTTCCTATTCCCCCATGAACTCCTCGACCTTGTAGGGGAACTCCTTATCGGACTTTATCTTCCCCTTCGCCTTCAGGAATTCCCTGGCTATGATCCAGAGCATGGTAGCCAACGCCTTCCTCCCCTTGTTGTTCCCCGGGATGACTAGGTCCACGTTGTTAGGGGTGTTGTTGGTGTCACATATGGCCACAACAGGGATATTCACCTTCACAGCGTCCTCTATCGCGTTCCTGTCCACCCAAGGGTCACACGCGAAGAGGACCTTCGCCTCTTTGTAGAAGGTGTAGGAGGTGTTGGTTAAGGTCCCTGGCAGGTATCTTCCGGGCACGGCGTTCATGCCCGTCACTTTTCCCAACATCCTGACCGCGTTTATCCCATTCTCTCTCCTGCAGACCACCATTATGTCCTCCGGCTCGTACCTTGAGAGGAACTTCACGGCTATCCTTAACCTCTCATCTATCTTATTGGCGTTGAAGAGCGCCAAACCATCCGGCCTTATCTTGTATATGAATTCCTCCATGTATTTGGTCTTGAACTTCGAACCTATCCTTATCCCAGAGGAAAGGTACGTCTCCAGTGGTACCAACAACTTACCCATGTCCAAGAAAACGAGGAACCCCTTTTAAAAGTTTTGCAGCTCACTTAAGTACTTCCTCACCAACTCCTCTTTCATCCTAAAAGTTTTCCTTATGATTTCTTTACCCTGTTCGAAATCGACCTTAATGCCGTAGTAATTGATGTTGTTCCTTACATAGCGTAGCCTGTCAAATGCCTTGTAATTGAAGTCCTCTAACAACTCGTTCAATAATTCACCAACACATGCGTGAGAGAGAACTTTGTACCCATTAAGTACACATATCGCCTCAAGTACCTGTCGCAAAGCGTCGTAGGCGAGCGAGATATAGGCCGAGATGTTCAACTCATCTAGTTGAGCGGTTTTGACGGTTCTTTCTTTGATGTTAGCCATCTCCAGCAGGGATCTAGCAAGCCCTCTGTTCCTCTTCGTTCTTTTGATCAAGCCCTTTCTAAAACACTCGTCTAAATCCATTTCACTTCGCCTTGGAGCACGATACCATTGAGTACGCTATTCATGAGGTATTCATTCCTTAGGTCCTTAACGTTCCTCACCACAAATAATTGTAATTTTCTGTTCAGTCTCTTCTCAAATTTTGACAATTCAGGGAAAGTTTCCCTTTTTTCGGAGATCACGAGCAAGTCGAAATCGCTGTCCTCAGTATCAAGTCCGTGAGCAGCGGATCCAAACAAGACGACAGTTGGTTTGAGATAAAACTTGTTGAGGGCGGGGAGCAACCCAGAACTTTTAACCTTCCTCAGGTTGTAGAAGAGCTTTAGATCCCTGTAGAATTCGCTTTCCAAGTTTGCTCTGAACAGCTTCAATGTCCTTTCCTTCCTCTCTTTTAGGATGCCTTCCTTCGCGAACACCTTGAGTTGCTTACTCGCAGTAGCTGGCGAGATCCTGAGGATCCTCGCCACTTCCCTCACGTTGAACTCTCTGGTAGGTTCTTCAAAGAAAATCCTTAGTGTGTTCAATTCTTTGAACATATGTTTATTTTCTTAAACAATATTTTTAAAACATTCGATTCCATTTCCAATGCCAAGGCAGAGGCTTGAAAGGAAAAAGATATATCCCCCCAATTTCAAGGGAAAGTATGCACATCGAAGAGGTGAAGCTCAGGAAGGTCCTGAACTCCTTCGCCAAACCCACTTTGGAAGTGGAGGTCAATGGTGTCTTCTCATCCCTCCCCTCCGGCACGAGCAAGAGCAAGCACGAGATTGGAGATGTGGACGTGGATTCCGTCCTGAGGAGATTTCCGGCGAAATCCCTGATCGGGAGGGAGGTCAATGATTTGCGAGATATACTCGAGATAGAGAGGGAGTTCTTGAAGTACGGGAACGCCGCTTTGGCGCTGTCCCTTTCCCTCGTGAAGGCCTTGGCTAGGGAGGAAGGGAAGAGACCTTATGAGTTGTTCGGGAAGAAAGGGAGACCCATCCCCTTGGTCAAGATAGTCGGAGGGGGGAAGCACGCGAGGGGACCGGACATCCAAGAGTTCCTCGTCTTCCCAAAGAAGAGAAACCCCAAAGGCATATTCCTCTGTTCCGAGTTCTTCCATCATGTTGGAAAAATCCTCAGGGAGAAGAAAACCCTTTTTGGAAGGGACTTAGAAGGGGGTTGGGTCACTTCCCTCAAGGACTTGGAGGTCTTGAAATTATTAAGGGAAGAGATAGATAAGGGAGGGTTCAAGTTGGAACTCGGGGTAGACATCGCAGCGAGCTCCTTCTTCGATGGAAAATATCGCCTGATGGGGATTAAGGGAAGGGAAGAGATGATGAAGTTCGTCAGATCCCTGATGAAGGATTATGACTTGAAGTACGTTGAGGACCCCTTGGAAGAGGAGGACTATGATGGTTTTCGAGAACTCTCCAAAGAAGGATTCGTGTGCGGGGACGACATATTCGCCACGAACCCCGAGAGGTTGAGGCCCGTGGCTAGGGCGGCTATAGTCAAGCCCAATCAAGTGGGTTCTTTGGAAAAGACAATAGAGTTCGTTGAGAAGGTCAGGGAGCTTAACATGATGCCCATCATATCCCATCGCTCTCAAGATACGGAGGACCCCATTTTGACGCATCTCGCCATCGGCTTGGGCATCCCCATGATGAAGATAGGGATCTCTGGAGGGGAAAGGACAGCCAAGTTGAACGAGCTCCTCAGGGTCTCTTGACGGTTATGGGCAAGACACCCTTCTCGAACTCCATCTTCGCCAGCTCTATGGTGTTATAGATGTCTTTAGGCCTCTTTATCAGTAAAGGGGCACCCATGCTTATCTGGAGCGCCCTCGCCCCTATAATCCGGGCGATCTCGTATTTCGTGTACTTCATGGCATCGCCTTCAACAGGCTTTTCCTGTGCTTAAAAGCCATGTCCACTATTTTTAAGATTTCCTCCTGACTCAAGACTCCTTCCCCTCCCTTTTGCATCGCGTGTATCTCCTTATCGCTCACGCTCACCGTCAACCTGGCATCCGCCACCTTCTCCTCGTCCCTACAGGGATCAGGGAGGAGGTAGTTCCCTATCTTGACCGCTGTCAAAGTTGTGGGGACACATGTTATGGGGAGCTTCTTCTTGGTCTTCTCTCCATACACAACCTTCCCTTCCTCCAATTTCGGGAAGCGGGCGTCCTTCAGGGCAGCGACGGCCCCAAAGGCGGCGGCATCTATGAGGTTGCCATCGTGGTTGATGACGTATATGTCTACGAAGACGCACCAAACCTTCCCCTCCTCTATGAAAAGTTTCTTTAAGTCTATCATGTTCGCCCCCCTTATCCCCCTGTCCACCACCCTGGCGAGCTCGATGGCCTCCTCTCCTGGGGGGCCAGGCTCGAACTCAGGGCTCGCCAAGGCGGATAACTCTGCGTTCACTATGAGGATGCCCTCATCTGGCCTATCCGCGAAGGGCTCTCCCACGTCCATCTTGACTCCCACCATGACCTCCGTCTTTCCCAATTTCACCCTGGCCGAGCCCTCAGCGTTCTTCGAGATGCCGCAACTCAACTTCACCTCCCTTAACTCGTTCAAACCCCTTTCATCTATCCTCATGCCTTTCTTCGCCAAGTCGAGGATGAAATTCTTCAGAGACGTGTTCATTTACCTCACCAACCCCTCAGCTATCTTCATGGCCCTTTCCCTCACCTCCTCTGGAATTTCCTGGACGCGCTGGATTACTTCTTTCTTCCCTTCCTTCTCCACCACATCCACCCCTAAGTAGATGTACCTCGCGAACCTCGGGAATAACTCCACTGGGGTGTTCACCGAATAGAACCTTGCCTTCAACTCTCCCTTCTGATCGAAATATTCGTGGATCACGTGCTCCTCCCTCTCCTTCAAGGTGATGATCTCATAGTCCCCTTGATCTATGTCCACGTCGTTGTACTTCCCTGGCCTGAGCCTCCTCACGACCTTTAGGCTCTTCCCCTTCTCAGCTATCTTACCTTTCCAGACCGCCATCTCTCCCCCCACCTTCTTCCTGATTATCTTGAAGAAGTTGCCCTCCTTTACGTTCTGGTCGAACACTTGTTTTATCCCCTCCACGAGCTTCTCAGGTTTCACCTCTCCCACCAACTTGTCCGCGAAGTCCGCCAGCATCATGTATCCCCCTGACTTTAACAAGTGATGTCCTTTTATGGTGGGGGAGACCTTGGCCCTGATCTCATCTAACCTTTCCTTGACCTCCAGGGGGAAGTCCACGAAGTATATGCAGAACCCCTTCTTCAGGAGCTCTGGTTCCCTCCCCTTCTCGAACTCCTCTTTTATCTTCTTCTCCTCTTCCATGAGCTCCCTCATCTCCTTGAGGAGCTCCTCATCGCTCTTCCCCTCTGCTAAGGCCTTCCACAGGATCCCCCATCCCTTGAGCTTTGCTTCCTTACTTAACTCTAACAACCTCTCCATCTCCTCCC